>DASZJS010000550.1:0-7043 GCA_035947935.1 Gemmata sp.
AACAATTCTCAATACAAGATGCACCCATGAGTGAACTCAAGGAACCCGAAACAATGCCCGGTAACCCGGATGTCGGCGTCTCGAATTTGGTTCTCGCTCAGTTGCGGGCCGAGATCAAGGATCTCCGGAACCAACTATCTACCCTGGAGACGCACGTCAAAAACACCTCCCTCCGGGGGCGTGTGCGACGATTGAGCGCGAAACTGTTCGGGATGCGGCTGCACAAGTTCAATCAGTACCGGCCTCGGGAACTGTTCATTCCCAACAAGTATCGGCAACCAGTTCCACTTCAGAACCCCCCGCTCATTTCAATCGTCACTCCATCGTACAACCAGGGGCGTTTTTTGGAGCAGACGATTCTGAGCGTACTCGATCAGGACTATCCCAAGCTCGAATATGCCGTGCAAGACGGTGGATCGAAAGATGAAACGGTCGCGGTGTTGGATCGTTACCGGGATCGTCTCATCCATGCCGAATCGCGGAAGGACAAGGGCCAGGGGAACGCGATCAATCTTGGGTTCGCACATGCAACTCGTGGCGAGATCATGGCGTATTTGAACTCGGACGATCTGCTATTACCGGGATGTTTGAACTACGTTGCGGCGTACTTTGCCGCGAATCCGGACGTCGATGTGGTTTACGGCCATCGGGTTATCATCGATACGAAAGGAAAGGAGATCGGGCGTTGGGTTCTGCCCAACCACTCCGATCAGATGCTCGTATGGGCCGACTACGTCCCACAAGAGACGTTGTTCTGGCGTCGGAGCATCTGGGACAAGGCGGGTGGGAAGATCGATGAATCGTTCCAGTTTGCGCTCGATTGGGATATGCTCCTCCGGTTCCGCGATGCCGGGGCGAAGTTCGTCCGCCTGCCGCGGTTCCTGGGGGCGTTCCGCGTCCACGAATCGCAGAAGACATCGGCCGATATGGCAGCGACAGGCGTCCCGGAGATGACGAAACTGCGATTCCGGGTACATGGACAGGAGACGGATTTGGCTGACATTCGGCGCAATATGAACGGCTATATGTTCCGCCACGCCTGGCATCATTTCCTCTACCAGATCGGACTGTCAGGGGCGTGAGAGCAGAAGCGAGAAATAACACCCCGTCGCTAACGCTCCGGGCAAACCTGGAGCGTTAGCGGCGGGGTGTTCTCATCGAGTTTGCCGGCTCCTCGGTTCATCTACTTGGCGCGATTGGTTGGTTGCCAGATAAGGCCAAGGGGGAAACTCTTTTCGAGTTGGGCCTGAATCGCCCAGGGTGTATCTTTGTATTCCGCGATCAGGTCAGTGAATGCATCCTGGGCATCCGCAGCGAGTTTCTGGATGTCCTTCTTGCTCTTCATCTTTTCGGAGGAGACGAGTCGATAACTGTTCTGGTTCATCGTCTTGTCCAGCGGTGGAAGTGTTTCCGTCAGCACATCGCCCATGAGTTTGTCGTACTCGTTCATGAACGCCAACCGGGATTTCACGATCGCCCGCGCGAAGTCGTAGTGAGCCTGCCAGCGGCGGGGTTGATCCTTCTTCATCGCAGCGACTTTTTCGAGAGTGCGATCGACCTCTTCGAGCTTGGCGATGCCGATTCCCCAGGCATCGAGTTCTTTCTTGATCGCTTTTTTGAGATCGTTCGTTATGGGAACCGGAATGGAATCTCGTCGTTGGAGTCCGCCCTTGGGATTGAATACCCACACATCGCGGAGAGTCTGGAACGCATTCAGAGTGACAATTCGGAACTCGTATTTCTGCTTGTTCTTTCGGATTACATCGAGCGGAACGTCGGACTTGTAAGTCGCGATCACATCATCGCGGAACGGGTACTCGCTCAGCACAATGGCAGGCTGGGTGGGTTTGAACGGAGGGACGCGGAACTCCTCCGCGATCACCTGGACCTCGGCAGTGGTGCCTTTGGAGATGGGCGGATGGCTTGCTATGTCGCTGGGGTGCAGTTCGCCAGTCGAGTCCTGCCTTCTCGCGAAATACCGAACTGTCTGTTTCAGATTCACCTGCCGAGAACTGGCCACTTCTGCCACGCGGTTGCCGACAGCCGCAATCAACTCGGCAATCGGAAGTGGGTCGGTTGCGGTCTGTGGCTTCCCGACGATCCAGTTTTTCCCGGCAACGTAGTGAATCGACTCCAGAAACGAACTGCCACTGTAACGGGGTGCATTTAGTGCAAATTCGATTCGGAGGTTGGTAAACTCCAGCGCGTTTTCGCCCGGCTGGCAGGTGGTAACCACCTCAACGCCTTCGGGAGCAGCTATCAACGCCTTGCTCAAGGATGGGGTCATCGGTTCGCTGCCGGGTCGATCGCGTCCGCGTTCGGGGTTGAATCGGCAAACGTCCCAGATCACGACTTTTTGAACCGCCTTGCACGCCTTTAACTTCGCGTAAAAGTCCTCAATAGGTATAAGGATTTTCGGATCGTTCCGATCGCCTTCCATTGGGACGAGATACGACTTGCCATCCACCTCAATGGCGTGACCACCGAAGTAGACGACGATTCGATCCGTCGGCTGGCTGGTATCGAAGAACCGCTCGTAAGCCCCAACGATAGCCTCCCGGGTTGGGAGTTTGTTGTCGGGTGGTGGTGCTGTGTCGGACAACAAAAAGACCTGGTTGTTGTCTCGCTCGCTGGGCACCTTCAGTTCATGGGCGAGCTGCAGAGCGGCACTCTTGGTTCGGTCGGGCGCGTCCGGTGCATTTGCCGTGAGAGGGTTCAGGAATGCGTAATTGCCAATGTGGATGAACAGCAAGCGGCGAGGGAGCCGGACCTCGGTATGTGGGTGGCCCCGTTCCGGTGTTGGTGTCGCATTGGGGTCGGTAATATCTTCTGAATTCGTGGGGGGGACAACTCGTCGAGATCGACAGCCTCCGAGCAAGAACACCACCAGCAAGAACAGGGTGATGGCGGTGAAAGGAATCGTGCGGCTCGAACGGGCAAGCGACATGGTACACTCCGCAAGAAAGCATCGCACCCAGATCAAATTATACCTTACACGGGAAGGTTTGCCGAACGATGCTATCTTCGAGTCGGAAGACGAGGTCACCCAGGCGCTCGGCTTCAGATCGACTGTGGGTAATGTGCAACACGGTGACCTCTCGGGTATCCCGGAGTCGAACGAGTAGCTCGATGAGGTGGTCCCGAGTGTCGTCATCGAGTGAGCCGAGGGGTTCATCGAGCAGAAGAACCGGTGGTCGGGAGGCGAGAGCCCGGCCAAGAGCAACGCGCTGCTTTTCGCCGCCGCTGAGTAAACCCGGTTTGCGGTTGAGGAGGGGTGTGAGTTCGAGCCACTCCGCCAGTTCCGTCACCCGCTTTTCGACATCGGCCCGGGGAGTGCCCCGGATATCGAGGGCAAAGCCGAGGTTGTCGCGGATGGTCAAGGTTGGGAACAGGGCTCCATCCTGCGGAACATAGCCGATGTGTCGAGCGCTGGGGCGAAGGCGAGTCACATCGCGACCAACGAGGGAAATGATGCCGGCCGCGGGTTGTCGCAGACCGGCAACGGCTTCGAGGAGAGTTGTCTTCCCGCATCCACTCTTGCCCATGAGTACCGCGTAATGCCCCGTCGGCACCGTTAGCGACACTCCGGCAAGAGCAAACTTTCCCTGCCGAACGGCAAGATTGGCAATCGCGATCAAAAGTTCACCGCAGCGGATTCGTGGATACGGTTATCCTTACTTGGCTTCGCGGTAGAACACGTTCATGATCTCCAGACCCGCGGTCGGTTTGAAGACGATCGGTGCAGGAGCAGCACCCTGGTCAATCGTCAGGTGTTTCCGCTGCCATTTGCCGGGATTCTCGACCTTCAATGCAACCTTCTGACTGCCAACCTCCACGTTCCACGTTGCGGTGGATGCGGCTGGCAATTTCCAGTCGAAAATCAGCTCACCAGCGCCATACTTCTTTTCTGTTTCCAGGCCTTCAGTCTTCGCGGACACGAGTTTTTCGCCTGTAACCTTCCACGAATTCCAACCCGTGAGATCGATTCCATTAAACAGCGAAACGTGCCCATCAGCGACATTCGCCACATCTTCGGGCTTGGGGTTGGTGCTGGGAAGTTCCTTGATCTTCATGTTCTTGAAGTGGCACTCCGCTCCTTCACTTTCCAAAGCCAGATAGCCCTTCCTCGGCGAACACTTGCTCACTCCGGACACTTCCTTGCCGTTCACTTCCAGCTTGATGACGCCATCGTTGGCGGTGACGCGGTAGTGGTTCCATTCGCCGCCACCCTTGGCGTAGTTCTCGTTCGGCAGGCAGCGTTCCCAGCCGAGTGGGTGAGGCCGGTCGGGTGTGCAGTGTGCCCCCCAGATGCTGAACAGGTCGCCGTGGCTGGTGGCTGTGATGGCGTTGGTTTTCTTGTCGCGATACTCCAGGTTCACGAGTACCTGAACCTCGATTCCGCGGGTGTATCCTGTGCCAACAGCAGGCAGTGGATCGCCCCATACGAACAGGCCGGAGTTGCCGACTTCCTTCGTGTTGACGTGCATCCAATCCATCTCCAGGACGAAGTTCTCGTATTGTTTCGGAGTGCGAAGAAAGCCAGTCGGGGTGCCGGTGGTAATGACCTCTTCACCCTTGGTGAAGAACGTACTGGGGTGGCAATTCACGTTTACCCACCCGGACAGGTCCTTGCCATTAAACATGGGCTGGAATCCATCATCGGCCGCAGGTCTTGGCTCGTCCTCGGCGGGCAGGAGTGTGGCTGCAAGGGCAATAATTGCCACGGAGAGCAAGCGAATGGAAGTCATGGGAATCCTCATTTCTTTTGATGTCGTCCTTCGTCCCTTGTCATTCGGAAAGCCTATTTTCGTTTTGTTCCATGCTTTTCACGATGGTTCGTCCCTCGTTATTCATTACGAGGAAAAACATCGGAGCAATACGTTGGGATGTTTTCTCGAATGACGGGGGACTAAGAACGAAGGACGAACAAAGAAGGACGAATCAAAAAGACGAAACAAGATGGCGTCAGACCCCGATGCCTCCATCAGGAAGCTGACGGTCCGCGCTCGCCGACTGCCTTTGGACGACGTTCCAACATCCTGATCAACCGGGTGGTCAGGTGATCGGGAGTGAACGGCTTCTGGAGAAACTCGACCTGATCTGCGAGAACGCCTTCGCGGAGAACCTCATCGGCGGTATAGCCAGACATGAATATCACCTGCACCATCGGTCGATCGACCTGCACGCGCTCGGCCAGCATCCGGCCACTCATTCCCGGCATCACCACATCGGTAACCATCACATCCACCCGACCGGAGTAATCCGCCAGTACACGGAGGGCGAGATTTGGATTTTCGGCAGCCAGAACGGTCGCTCCATCCGCTGTCAAGCTCGCCACGAGCATGTCCCGAACCATGGCATTGTCTTCGACGATCAGTATCGTCGTTCCCATCAGTTTGGCCGTACCCAAAACGCGACGGGTTGGCAGTGGGGTCGCTCCCGGAATGGCCAAATCAGTGTCCGAGGCCGGATCTCCGTGAATCCGGAGGTCGATGTGGAACATCGTTCCGCGGCCGACCGCCGAGTCCACGCGAATTTTCCCCCGGACTGTCTGGATGATTCCGTAGACTGTTGCCAGCCCGAGCCCAGTCCCGGTGCCGACCTCCTTGGTCGTGAAGAACGGCTCGAAGATTCGGGCCTTCACCTCGTCCGTCATCCCCATCCCGGTATCCGTCACGCTGAGCCGGACAAAATGTCGGAATGGGACAGCCGCTCCGGTGGGACGCTGCGCGGGCGAAACCACAGATTCGGTAATCCGGGTTGTGGTCAGGGTCAAGGTGCCCCCGCCCGGCATCGCATCCTTGGCGTTCACGGCCAGATTCATCACGACTTGGTGGAGCAATCCCGGTTCGCCGCAAACGGGTGGAAGATTGTTGGCGAGATGGGTCTCGATGTGGATAGTCTCGCCGATGACTCGGTCGAGCAATCGGACGGTGTCGGTCACAACCTCGTTGAGATTGACGGCCGATACCAGTACTTCCCGCTTTCGGCTGAAAGTAAGGAGTTGGCCGGTCAGAGCAGCAGCGCGTTCCCCGGCCTGGCGGATATCCCCGGCCAGTTCGGAGAGCCGTCCGCCTTCCGGGCTGGTCTCGTCGGTAAGAAGTTCCGCACATCCGTTGATAACGGTGAGCAGGTTATTGAAATCGTGTGCAATCCCTCCGGCCAACCGACCCACGGCCTCCAGTTTGGCCGCCTGTCGGAGTTGACGTTCCAGCTTTGCTTTTTCCTCGTACTGCTGCTTCACTTCTCCGGCCGCTTTTCGCACTTGATGGCGGAGGATGACCAGCCAGCCACTCCCGAACAGCGTTACCGCCAGGAACCCACCGCACAGGTAGGCAACCCGGGTGGCGCTCCACCAGGTTGGCTCCGGAAATGTCGGTGGTTGGGGTGGGGGTTCGAGAAACGTGAGCGATTTCGCGGAGGGGAGGAAAAGACCGGGTCCACCCCCAGCTTTGCCATCCGGGCTTGCATCCAGGGACACTCCGACGACAGCAACGAGCGATCCGAGTTCCAACTGATCGAACGTGTTCTCTTCGGGCGATCCGGGAGCGTACGCCTCAAATCGGGCAACCCCATCCGCCAGAACGACAACGTTCCACCCTGGGATAGCCCGGAAGGCCTCCACCCGCGCCTCCAGGCGAACCAGACGCGCGTGCTGCATTCCGCTGATCAGTGCGGAACTGTCGATGGGAAACGCGGGAGGAAGAGGAGACGTACCCAGGATTGTCACTTTCGCCTGAGTGAGAGAGATTTGTCGCCCTTCGATCCGGAGGAGTCCATACGCTTCAATCCGGACGCCAATGGGAATATCGGTACGCGGGGGAGAGGTCCAAACGGTTGCCCCGCCGGTTTCGTCCTGGATTGTGACCATCCCTGGCAGCGGCGTAGCCGTTACCACACCGGCAATTTTCACCCGACGACTTCCTGGATGCGGGGCCGGAGAGAAGTTGAGCAGGTGATCGATCATCCGCGGTGGTGCCTGCGGTTCCTCGGTCGTTTCAGGTGGAGAAAGCGGAGCCGGCGGCAGACTTGTTATGAAGATT
>DASZJS010000551.1:0-4763 GCA_035947935.1 Gemmata sp.
CAATGACTGGAGATTTCAGCAACTCTCTTCAACTTCAAGAGCATCAATCCTTCTTCTTCCCAAAACCACCTTGGAGTTTTGTCAGATCGAAGTCCGCACCAATCAGCGTTTTCCAAGTCTTCTTCTGGTCGTCTGTGAGGAGATCGACTGCTTTTCCCGTGTACTCTTTCTGCGCCTTCTGGATCTTCTTATTCATTTCCGCCATTTTCTCCGGGTCGCCCCCCTTGCCGCCACCACCCTTACCAAAACCCGCCTCAGTCCTGATTTCGGCGCTATCTTTCCCGAAATCGCCTGCGAGTCCCTTGATGGAGGTCTTTTGGCTGTCTGTCAGTTTCAGAGCATCAACAACTTCTTCATTGGTGAAGGCATTCACGCCCATATTCTGCCGGTCGATCTGCTTCAGACGGTCAACTTGCTCTTTCTTGAGTACGTCGCCGAGTTCCTTGTAGGCCACCTTGCTGACCTCGGCCATGGCGGCTGCCATCTTCTCCATCTGTTCGGGAGTTTGCTTGCCAAACCCACCACCCTTGCCGCCCTTCCCACCGAACTCAACGCCCTTGTCTTTCATGATTTCCATAGACTTGGGTCCGAATTCCTTGGCCCATTCCCCTACCTTGGTGACCTGCTCGTCGGTCATCTTTAGATCTTCCTGAACGGCTTTGTTCCTCACGAGCCCGGTCGGCCCTCCAAAGCCGCCAAAACCTCTCCCCGGCTGGGCCTGAACTACAGCCAGCATCCCCCCGGCGAGCAACACCGCAATCACAACCTTGCTACGCATAGCTTCCCCTTGAGTGAGAGAGACACAGGAAGACAGAACTGCGGGCGACCCCCCACGAATCGCCTGCTGTCCACATCGTTATGCTTCGGTGGGTGAAAGGGAAATGAGAATTGATTGAGAAAAGCAAACACTCACACACTTTGTGTGTGAGTGTTTTGAGTGATTCGATAATGGACAGCAAAACTGATTGCTAAGAAATCATTGCTTATTAAGCATTTTTGCCACATCTATCGGGAGAGTTCTCGTTTGAAAACTGTTCCCGAATCTTTCAGCCCGTCTCACGATTCAGCATGTTTAGACTTGGAATTGCAAGCTGTTACGGCTTGCCTCCTCCTGGCCCGGGACGAATCGGTGGCATTGGGGTGGCTTGTTCAGGAGCCTTACGAAGCGTGAACCCTGCAACTGGCACATACTGAAAATGTTTCTCTTCAATGCCAGTGATGTTGATTTGTGGATTGGTGAAATCCCACAATTCGGTGTCTCCATTCGGATTGAGTTTGATAACCCGAGCCGGTAGGTAAGCAAACTTCGTTTTCGGACCATAAAGTGCCAAATTGATTTGCTGAAACTCTTGTTTGTCCTTCCC
The DNA here is from genome assembly GCA_035947935.1 of Gemmata sp. Lineage (GTDB taxonomy): Bacteria > Planctomycetota > Planctomycetia > Gemmatales > Gemmataceae > Gemmata. The sequence continues at coordinate 1,365 of DASZJS010000551.1, forward strand.
GAAAAGTGGCTTGATATTAATGTAGATATAGTTCTCATCTTCCTTGATAAGCGAGAGATCGAAACGCTGTTTGGCCTCTTTCGCCTTCAGACCCGTGACAAAATCAAGCATGATGTTGTCGGTTCCTCCTCCGGGGTTATTTGCCGGATTGGGAAGCTTGACTTCAGTCACGCTCTTCTCATTGCCGTTGTAATGGAAGAGCGATTTCCCATTGCAGATGACGGCTTCGTAATCCATCTTGGTTACATCAGCGGTGTAGTTGAGTCGAAGGATCGCGAAGTTTGGCTTCATGCAAAGCACAACTCCGTCATACTTTCTCTCTTTCTTGAACACGCTGTCAGTTTTGGTTGATGTAATCTCGACTCGGAAGTTCTTCACTTCACGCATTGTTCTTTCCCAGCCATCGAGATGGACATCCAGATTATTCGGGGCAGCTGGGACAGCCCCTGGAACGACAGGTGATCCGGGTGGAAGACCAGGAGTGCCAGGCTGTTGCGCCAAGCTAACCGTCACAGCAACCAGCGTGGCAGCCAGTGTGAAACCTAGGGGTCGCATTTTTGCTCTCCTCTCTATTCTTTCCAAGCACTGAAAATCGCCGGGAACTTGGGCGCGTTGCCGCGTTTGGCGCTCTTATAACTCTCCCAGACAAATCGCGAAAGCCCGGATCGCTCCTTCTTCCTTCTCGATCCGGCTTGAGGATTTGAATGTTCGGCATAACCCGCCCTGCCGATCCTGTCCGTTCGCCAACTATATACAATGGATCGTGGAGTAAGGGTTAGAGCCGAACTCGTTCAACCGGAGACGTGTCGATCCTTTATGTTTGCGAAAACTCAAGTGCGAATCGTCGCGGGGACACTCCGCGGACGGAAATTAAGCGTGGTTGTCTACGAGGGGATGCGGCCAACCCCCCAATCCGTGCGAGAAGCGTTCTTCAGCATTCTGGGGAATGCGCTGCCTGATCGTGTCTTCTTCGACGTGTTCGCTGGCACGGGAGTGTTTGGACTGGAGGCTGTCAGCCGTGGGGCATCTTCAGCCCGACTCATCGAAACAGACACTCGGCAGGTTCGCGACATCCAGAAGTACGCTCAGGAATTCGGGATATCCGATCGGGTGCAGGTTCTGCGTGCGGATGCTTACCGCTGGGCCGAGCGTTGGATTCCGGGCAAAGAGCCCGTAAACGTGTTTCTAAGCCCTCCGTTCCAGGATTTGACCGAAAAATACGAAGAATTCCTGGCTCTTGTCCGAATTCTCCTGGAAAAAGCACCGAATGACTCCGTTCTGACGATCCAGGCCGAACAGGGCTTTCCCACCGAACAACTACCCGACCTCGCAGCATGGGACATCCGGGCTTACGGACGCAATCTTCTATTGTTTCGGGTGAAAGGGGAACAGGTTGCACAACCGACTCCCGAAGCACACGAACCCACCGAATAAGCCTACGACACACCGCCCGATCGGACTCGACACCAGCCGACACCGAGAGTATTGCCCACCCCACACAGTCCACTGTGGTGGGCTTATACCCAAAACAGCGACGCCCCGTCCGCTCTGGACCCGCGGCGTTCCTCCGCCCCGAGTGTTACGGCAGGGAGGTTGGCAGTGCCCCAGTTGGATGTCTTCGATGCCAAGGTGATGGGTGGATTGTTGCTCGCCATTGCCGCAATCCATGCCGTGGTTGTACTTCGGCGCTGGGCGAGCCACGAAGCAGCGATCATTACTCATTTTTCCCCGAAAGGTGGATGTGCCGCAGCCATCGTAGCTGAACTCGCCATCGCACGATCAGAAATACTCGTTCAAGCCTATTCGTTCACGTGCCCCGACATTGCCAATGCACTGATTGCTGCAGCGGCCCGTCGCGTTAAGGTTGTCATCCTCCTGGATCGCTCCAACGAGGCAGAAACCTACTCGGAACTGGGCGATCTGCTGCGGCATGGTCTTGAGGTTTGGATTGATGCCTGTCATGCCATCGCCCACAACAAGGTGATGGTGATCGATGGACGAACAATCATTACCGGGAGTTTCAACTTCACCCGTCAAGCCGATCACGAGAACGCGGAAAACCTACTGATCCTACGAGATCATCGCGACCTGGCACTGATTTACCGAGCGAACTTCCACGTTCACCGCGAACACTGCCACGCCCCAGGAAAAGCTCCCAATACCTCCACCCGGACCGACGGTGGACATCACCCAGCATCAACACCAACTGGGCAGGCTCACATTCACTCACGACACGCGGCGTGAAGACAGGAGACAGGATTCCTGTTTCCTGTGTCTTCTGACTTCTTCATCCCCCAGCCAGTTGGCGTCCTTCGCGCATATAGCGTACAATTCTCAGCAGCACTCGAACCCGGAGTTTCCAAATGTGCTGGACGCTGTTCTCACCTCTGTTAGTGGCCGCGACTTCTCTATCCGCGTTTGCTCAAGCCGCACCATCAAAAGCTGACTCCCCATCAACACCCGTTGATGCCGGAGTGACTGTGTACCGGCAGGTTCTTCGCTCAAGCGTCTGGATTCACTCCGAACGGGGTGGAGGGAAAGAGGCCAGAGGGAGCGGTTCACTGGTGGACAAGGGACGCCGCTTGGTTCTGACTAACTATCACGTTGTCGGGGATGTGAAGAAGGCCACGGTGTTTTTTCCCAGCTATGGGCCGGATAAGAAGGTGATTCCCGAACGGAAATATTACCTCGACCGGACCGAGAAGCTTGGAATTCCCGGCGAAGTTGTGGAGATCGACAAGGAAGGCGATCTAGCCCTCATCCGGATCGACCGAATCCCGGATGGTGTCGTGGAACTCAGTCTGGCAACTGCAAGCCCCGATCCCGGACAGACGGTTCACTCCATCGGCAATCCCGGCAAGAGTGGAGCCCTGTGGGTTTACACTCCCGGTAAGGTTCGACAGGTCTACAGCAAGAAGTGGCAAGCCAAACTCGACGAGAAGACGGTTCTGACCTTTCAGGCCAAGGTGATCGAAACCGATTCTCCAACCAACCCCGGCGACAGTGGCGGCCCACTCGTCAACGACAAGGGCGAACTCGTGGGGGTCACCCAGGGTGGAGCGATCGATGCCCAATCGCTGAGTATTTTCGTCGATATCTCGGAAGTGAAACGGCTCTTGAATCGGCGGTCTGTCCTGGCTTTGCGTTCCACGGAACAAGTCTCAACGCCATCCCAGGCCAAGGAGCCTCTCAAACCACACCGCGACACACCTCTGAAAAGCAAAGATGATGCAAAATTCTTCTCCGAGGAGACATGGAAAAAGGTCCAGCCTGCAGCCGAGAAGTTACTCAAGGACAAGGATATGGATTTGTTGATCGAGACGTTCGCGACACCACCAAAACTCGACGAGGATAAGGTGAAGGCAATGACAGCTGCAGAACGCGAGAAGTTTTTCAAGG
>DASZJS010000552.1:0-3004 GCA_035947935.1 Gemmata sp.
AGCCAGGCCGGGCCGCCATCCCAACCCTTCACCGATGGTGGGGCAAACAACACCTGACCGAGCCCTTCGATCGCCGCGGCCAAGGGTAGAGTACCAGCCGTGCCTTCCAGACCTCGGACGATCCCCGTGGCAAACTCGACCGGCGATTTGATCTTTGTGCGATACGCTGAGGGCGAGAAGAAGAGGTTTGAGCGAATCATCATCGCCACCAGCTTGCCGGTGTCGAAGTCCCACTTGCGGTATTGTTCCGCAAGTGAGTTGATGGCCTCAGCAGGCGGGTTATCGGATTCACTAATGAGGAAGCAATAGAGCTTGCCAACAATAAACCGCGGGCAAGCGGTCTGGTCGAGGCAGATGCGGGCGATGTCTTCACCTTTGAACTTGCCCTGTTTGCCAAGAACCGTCTTCTCGCCAGCATCGTGCAATCGGGTGTTGAGTGTCCCCTGGCTGTTCTTCACCTCGTACCCGGTGAATGCTTTGGCGGCCTCACGGATGTCCTTCTCACTGTAATGTCCGATTCCGAGGGAGAACAATTCCATGAGTTCGCGGGCGTAGTTCTCGTTCGGGTTCCCTTTTGTGCTGCCCGTGGTATCGAGCCATACCATCATGGCCGGGTCGGTGCCCATCTCGACAAGCATCTCGCGGAAGCTGCCGAGGGCATGATTCTGCATGAGGTGATACTGACCGAGCATGTAGCGGGCGTTCTGCACCTTGGAGTTGCTGGTGGCGAAATGATTGTGCCAGAACAGCGTCATTTTCTCGCGGAGCGGATGGGCTGTCTTCAGCATCCGATCGAGCCACCACGCCGAGAGTCGGCCCTGCGGGGAACCCGCTGGCATACTTCGCTCGCTGGCCATGAACTCGGAGGTGCGCGTGAATTCTTCGGACTCCGGCCGACCAGCGATCACCAGTTCGAGGGTCTTCTCGAAGCCGGCTTCCACGCCGGCATCGAGTTCGGCGACTGTCGCCCCGAAACCCACGCGGCGATACAGATGCCCGACCTTCTTCCGGTCCCAGGGGTTCTCGGCGGTCGGGTGGTAAGGTTCCCAGGTGTTCATGGTGTGATTTCTCGAAAGGAAAACCGCCCTCACCCCCAACCCCTCTCCCCGCGGGAGAGGGGAGTTTATTAAGCCCCTCTCCCGCGGGGAGAGGGGTTGGGGGTGAGGGCGAACTCACTTCTTCTCCGGCGTCCACACGACATCCAGGCGATACTCCGTCGCGGTGATATCGATCTCGATTTGGGCGGTACCGAGCGTGCGAACCCAAGCAACAAGGTTCGCAATCTCCGTGCGAGCCTCGGTCAGTCCCAGGCCGCGGCCGAGAACGGCATCGGTGATGAGTGGATCGGACAACCCCGCGAGAACATTGGCTCCGTCCGTTGCGGATGCCTTTGCCATCCAAACCGCTGTATTTCCTGATCGCCGCGGCTTCTTCAACTCGGTAATCAGCTTCTTGCCCAGTTCGATGGTGCTGGCGAATATCATTTCATCGCCGACAACCGCGAAGCACGGCTCGAAATTGAATCGCACTCCCTGGGGATCATCCGGCACCGTTTTGTTCTCGGGGAATCGGTAGCCGGTGATGATGACCCCTTCGTGTTCAACCTCAGTCGATTTCAGCCCAAACTGAAGTGTACCTATTAGAGCAACGGCGCGGGCAATCGACTCTAGGTTTTCGCCGAACTTCTTGTCTCGCATGGTGGCAACGTAACCAAATGCGGGCAGTTTCAACTCGGGTTCCGTCTTGTAGGGTCGCTTGTCGTGGTTTACCACCACGATGCGGTGTTGCGGCCCCCACATTTCGAGGAGTTCCCCAAGCTTCACATCCGCTGGGATGATTTTGGATACCTCTTTCTCGCCTTTCTCGAACTGTTTTAGACTGTCTCCCGTGATCATTCGGTCGCGGTGTTTCCACATATAGCCAACATCCAAATGAAAACTCTGGCTGTAGATCGTTCCCGGTGGTTCGAGCAGAGGCAGGCTACCCTGAGAACCCTTGGGCGGGACGTGCAAGGCAAGGTCCGACCAGAGCCCTTCGCGACCGGCAGGCAACCGAACCCGCACCCGGAAACCGCTTGCTTCCCGATAGAGTCCCACGGCAACACAGTCGGATCGCCGCAGGCAATCGATGGTTGAACCGGCCCCGAGGGTCTGGATGAAGTCTTGTCGGGTGGCATCGAAGAAATCCTTCGCTTCCTTGGATTCCTTGACGGAAGCAAAGTTCAACCAAACCCAAGCGAGGGGGGTCTTCGGGAGCAGTTTGGCAGCGTCCTGGCGTGCCTTGTGAATTGATGGATTGCCCTTGGGCTTGGCTTGAGCGAGTGCAATGGCTTCCTTGAGGAAGTCGAGACCATTCGAGACCAGGATGGTGCTTTCAACGCGGGCAAAGTGAATGTCGGTTCCGAAGTGTGCCAGTGAGACACCCTCGTTTTGTTCAACCTTCAATCGCTCTTTGGCACCTTGTCGGGCAAGTTCCTCATCCAGCGATTGCACTGCCAGATCGAACGCCTTTGCGACCTGCTGGGGATCGGTGCCACAGGCTACAGCGATGGCCGGAGCGGGGTCAGCCCCGAACCGAAGACCAAGCGCCAAGCCGTTTCCCGCAATCTGGTCGAGCAGATCGGGCCACTTTGCTCCGAGTTCCTTTTCTGCGAACGCGAGCAGTTTGAGGAGCCTTCGCGCGGTTGTGGAATCGTACAGTTCTCGGACCTGTGCCAGGGTCTGAGCCCGTTTGAAGGCATCAAGGCCCGTGATGGTTTCAGCCAGTTTTCGTGGGTTATCCACTACAACGACCACTCGCGCAGATTTCGGCATGCAATCGAGTGGATCGGCAGATCGTGCCGTGCCGCAGGCAAGGAGGGATGAAACGAAAAGCAGAGTGAGGCGAATCATGCGGAGCCTCCGGGAGCGGTGCTTCGCCGAAATGTACTTCGGAGAGCATCCCGGAGTTTCAGGAAATTGGTATATGCTTTCGCCCTCACCCCCCAACCCCCTCTCCCCGGGGG
>DASZJS010000553.1:0-5751 GCA_035947935.1 Gemmata sp.
ATACGCGATGCAGATCGTCCTCAAACGCGGATACACAGCAATCATCACTCCGGATCTTGCTCGTGTCGAGGTCCTCGAAGGAATCGGTTTCCAGCCTCGCGATCCGAACCTGAATACGCGGCAAATCTACACGGTCGCCGATACCGACCTTTGCCTGATCGCCACGGCCGAAATCACTCTGGGCGGAATGCACAGCGACCAGATCTTTCAGGAAGAGCAACTCCCGAAGCGTTACATTGGCCTCTCTCATTGCTTCCGGACTGAAGCCGGAGCAGCAGGTCGCGATACCCGTGGTCTGTACCGCGTCCATCAGTTCACCAAAGTTGAAATGTTTGTTTTTTGCACGCCGGAACAAAGCGAGGCGATCCACCTCGAAATCAAGGCGATTGAAGAAGACATCTTCAAGGGTCTCGGGCTGGCGTTCCACGTCATCGACACTTGCACCGGCGATCTGGGCGGTCCGGCGTACCGCAAGTACGATCTCGAAGCCTGGATGCCGGGCCGCGGAACTGCTGGCGAATATGGTGAGGTAACCAGCACCTCCAATTGCACGGATTATCAGGCTCGACGGTTGGAAGTGCGGTACAAGGGAAAAGGATTCAAGGGTACCAAGTTTGTCCACACTCTAAACGGCACCGCAGTTGCCTGTACCCGGGCGCTTGTCGCCATCCTGGAGAATTACCAGCAGGCCGATGGGAGTGTAGTGATCCCGGAAGTATTGCGACCGTGGGTTGGGAGTGACGTTATCAAGCCGAAGAAGTAGGGTGGCCGTCTCACTCAACGTAGAACGGATCGGCTGTCTCCTCGTACCACGAGGATGGCGGAGGGTATTTGAGGGCGAGTTCTCGGAGTCTCTCTGTCGGTAACGAGAACTTCTCAATCGCGAGTTGCGCCAGATCCTGCAACGTCTGCCAGCGAGGAAAAAGTTCTTCGTAAAGGTTCCTCAATCCACCAACCGCGTAGCTCAGTTCCTCGGCCCAAACGGGATTCGATCCGAACATGCTTTGGTGCAACTCTGTAAGCGCCAAGTAGTCCTCCAAAAGTCGAAGGTGGCCTTTCAACAAGACCTGGTAGTCGTCGCGGGTAGCATGCAGTTCTTCGAGGCGGCGATTCTCCGCTGCATCACGACAGGTTCGATCCCAGTCGTGTCGCAGTTCCTCAGCGACTTGTCGCGCCCGAGCAGCGAATGGCCCCGGGAAATCAGCCATTGCACGTGGGCGGAATAGTTCACGCAACATCGCCACAGCCATCGGTCACCTCCTCAGAGACTCATCATCCAGCAAATGAGATCGCGCTGCAACATCAGACATAGACCTAACTTTCGATGGTACTCATTAAAGAACACTCTGCGATTCTTGTTGCAGAACCGCCGATATTTCTCTAAAGTGGGAATCAGAATGGTTCTTCTGCTGGTGTGCCCTCCCCTTCGGCGGTTGATCGCCGATTCGCAAGCTGATCTATCTGCCCAATAACAAGTCCGGAGGCGATCGGATGGCGTTGCGACCCGCCCTAATCCTGCTTGGTGCAACAACCGCAGCTTGTATTGCTGTGGGCTGGGCCACGGGATTGGCTGCGAAGGACCAACCCACTCCAGAAACTCCTCTCACTCAAGCCACACCCTCACGAAACGAAACAGCCCAACCCATTGTGGCCTCCGCGCCAACCGAAGACCCTACTTTCAAAACCAAGATTCTGCCGTTCCTCCAGAAATACTGCCTCGACTGCCACAACGGGAACAAGGCATCGGGCGGAATGACGCTTGAGGGATACCAGAGTGAGGCACACGCTCGCAAAGACCGGAAGAATTGGGCCACGGTTCAGCACGTCCTCGCGGCTGGAGAAATGCCACCGAAGAAGAAGGCGCAACCGACCAAGGAAGAACGAGAATTCGTCATCGCCTGGATCGAAACTGCTCTCACCAAGATCGACTGTACCGGCCCGAAAGACCCGGGCCGCGTTACCATTCGGCGACTGAATCGAGCCGAATACAACAACACCATTCGCGATCTTTGCGGTGTTGACATCAACCCCGCTGAAGAGTTCCCCGCTGACGATGTCGGCTACGGATTCGACAACATCGGCGATGTCCTCTCCTTCCAGCCCATCCTGCTCGAAAAGTATCTGGCAGCCGCCGAGAGGATTCTGGGCACTGCACTCAAGATCGAAGAAGTTCCCAAGAGTTCGAGACAAACATTCGGCGCACAAAACATCAACACGATCCCGCGCTCGGCCAAATCAGCCGATCCGGTCAGAATCGTGTTCAAGTCCGAAGGCCAGGGCTTCCTGGAGAAATTCAACTTCCCGGTCGAGGGAGATTACACCGTTCGGTTCCGGGGCTGGGGCTCGAAGGTTGGTGATGAGTTCCCCAAGGTCGTAATCCGGGTCGATGGGAAGGATATCAAGACGTTCACAGTGGAAACCGAATCAGGGAATTCGGCAGGGTTCAAACTTACGGATCAAGTGCTTGCTGCTTTGAAGAACGACAAGGTGCCCGAATCGGTGCTGGTGAAGCTTAATCCCTTGAAAAACAAGGAATTCTCACGGGATGACTTCGAGAAGGAAATCAACAAACTTCTCAATGCGGACGAAACGAAACAATTCCAGCGTCTCATTTTGAACCATGCCGGGAAATCGCGGACATTCGAGGCAACAGCCCATTTCACCGCGGGAGAGAAGCAAGTCCGTGTTGCCTTCACGAATGCGTTTGAAGACAAACAGGAGAAAAAAAGTCGCGAGTTTGGCCTTGAGAGAATAGAGATCGAGGGGCCATCCAATCCCGTGCCCCCACCGGAATCGGCATCAGTCAAACTTCTCCTGATCGCCCGACCGAGCAGTGCGATGGATGCCCGCACTGCCGCAGAAAAGATACTGACGAAATTTGCATGCCGAGCTTACCGCCGTCCCATCAAGACAGATGAAATCGCACGGCTGATGAAACTGTTCGATGTTGCCACAAAACAGGGTGAACCGTTCGAGAACGCGATCCGCCTACCCATGAAGGCGGTTCTGGTGTCGCCGCACTTCCTCTACCGGATCGAGGACGACCCGAAGAACCCGAACGAAGTGCGAACGCTCAACGATTTCGAGTTCGCTACCCGCCTCTCTTACTTTCTCTGGTCGAGCATGCCGGACGATGAGCTTTACAAGCGTGCTGAGGTCGGCGACCTGCGCCAGCCGGGGGTTCTCGAAGCCCAAGTCAAACGAATGCTCAAGGATCCCAAATCGAGGTCACTGTCGGAGAACTTCGCCGGTCAGTGGCTCCAGCTTCGGAACCTCATGACCATCGCCCCTGACAAGGGCTACTATCCCGGCTGGGACGAGAAACTACGGGACGCAATGGCCCGCGAGGCCGAGGCGTTCTTCGAGTACATCGTCAAGAACGACAGAAGCATCCTGGAGTTCCTGGATGCCGATTACACGTTCGTCAACAGACGGCTGGCCGAACACTACGGCATTCCGAACGTGAGCGGTGGAGAATTCCGGCAGGTGAAACTGCCGGATGGTCGCCGCGGTGGTGTGGTGACGATGGCCAGCACACTCACGGTTACTTCAAACCCAACGCGCACCAGCCCAGTGAAGCGGGGCAAGTGGATCCTGGAAAACATCCTGGGCACACCACCGCCGCCACCGGCTCCAGACGTTCCCGAACTTCCTCCCACGGGCCAGTTAAAGGGCACGCTTCGCCAGCAAATGGAACAGCACCGCGCCAACCCGAGTTGTGCAACGTGTCACTCGCGGCTCGATCCACTGGGCTTCGGTCTGGAGAACTTCGATGGAATTGGTGGTTGGAGAACCCAGGACAACAAGCAGGCAATTGACTCTTCCGGCGTTCTACCAGGCGGCGAAAAGTTTAACGGGCCCGCAGAACTCCGGAAGGTGTTGCTTGGGAAGGCAGATTTATTTCGTCATTGTCTTGGGGAAAAGCTGCTTACTTTTGCCCTCGGTCGTGGGTTAGAATACTACGACAAGTGCGCCCTTGATGAGATTGTGTTCGCTGCAAAGGCAGAAAAGGATACTTTCTCCTCCCTCGTTCTCGCCATAGTGAAATCGGACCCGTTCCAGAAACGAAAAGGTAAACGGAGCGAATAGCCCCATGAATGCGAAGACTGCCATCACACGCCGAACCGCCATCAAAGGGCTAGGAAGTGCTATCGCTTTGCCCTGGCTGGAATCGCTCGCTCTAGGTGCGGGCGCTGCTCCGGCCGCGGTTAGCGGCCCACCGCGCCGACTTGCTTTCTTGTACGTTCCGAACGGCGTCAACATGGCCGAGTGGACTCCCAAGGGCGAAGGCAAGTTGACCGATCTGCCAGAGATTCTGAAGCCGTTGGAGACGTTCAAGGATTCGTTCAACGTCATCACCGGGATGACATTGGACAAAGCCCGCGCGAACGGCGATGGTCCCGGCGACCATGCCCGGGCAATGTCGGCCTTCCTCACGGGTCGGCAGCCACGCAAGACCCACGGGGCTGACATCAGGGTTGGCATGTCCGCCGACCAGCACGTTGCCACAGCGATTGGGGATCACACCCGATTCTCCTCGCTGGAACTTGGCATTGAGAATGGGCAGAATGCGGGCAACTGCGACTCGGGATATAGCTGTGCATACTCCGCGAACCTGAGCTGGCGGAGTGAATCGACACCGAACGCCAAGGAAACCAACCCGAAGGCCGTCTTCGAGCGACTCTTTGGTGGCAACGATCCCAAGGAACTCGCGGAAGCCCGGGCGCGGCGAGAGCTTTACAACAAGAGCATCCTCGATTTTGTGACCGAGGATGCCAAGGGACTGAACACAACACTCGGCTCCAGCGACCAGAGAAAGCTCGATGAATACCTGACGAGCATTCGCGAGATTGAACAGCGGATTGAGAAGGCTCGTCAAGTGAAAAGTGCGCCGGTGGCTAAGCCAAACATGGCTTCTCCGGTCGGTGTCCCCAAGGAGTGGCAGGAACACGTTCGGCTCATGATGGATCTGATGGTTCTCGCATTCCAGACCGATCTCACGCGAGTCGCGACACTGCCAATTGCCAACGATGGGAGCAACAAGCCTTACAAGATGATTGATGTGGCCGAGGGGCACCACGACCTATCGCACCACGGCAGCGATCCCAAGAAGTTGGAGAAGATTAAGAAGATCAACACCTTCCATATCGAGCAGGTTGCGTATCTGCTTGGAAAGTTGAAAGGGATCAAGGAGACGAACGGGACGACGCTTCTCGATAATGCGATGATCGTTTACGGAAGCGGCATCGGCGATGGGAACCGGCACAACCACGACGACCTGCCGATCCTGCTTGCTGGCAAGGGCGGCGGCACGATCGAGTGCGGCCGACACCTGGTATTTCCCAAACGGAACGATATCCCGCTGATGAACCTTTACCTTGCACTCTTTGAGCGGATGGGAGTCCCGACCGCCAGGTTCGGCGACAGCACTGGCATATTGAAGATTTGACGAAACACCTGGATTGAGGGCATGAGCAACTGAGGCATTGCTGACTCCAGTTGCTCACGCTCCTGACTCGATAAGTAACTTCATCACGGCTTCTTGATTTCGAGCAACTCCAACTTGTTTGTTTCGCTGAATTCTCCTGTTGTCGTCATCTCGTTTTTCACAATAGACACAGGCATCTCGCTCGAAACCCACCTCTTACCCTCGATCTTGATACCCGCTACTTCCGCGCTATATTTGTACCACTTCGCTTTCAACTCCAGGGTGCCGAACTTCAATATCTCTGTTCCCTCTTGGGTTGTTCC
>DASZJS010000554.1:0-5729 GCA_035947935.1 Gemmata sp.
GTAATCTCGAAGGTCAGCGTTTCGGTAGTTGGGTTCTTGCCACTGATAAGAACGCTGCCATCATCCTGTTTCGCAATGGTTGCTCCGCCTGCGGACTTCACCGACAGAATGGTCGGCGTCACCCAGTCGAGCGACACCGGCTTATCGCCACGAGCCTTTTCCCACATCGCGAACCGGGCTGGGAGTTTCTCTTTCTCGAACGCCGCGAGAGTGGATGTGAACGCCACGTGTTCGGCATCGAACGCCTTCTTTGCTTTCGCATACCCCGCCGGGTCGAGATCGAGATCCACTTCGGCCCGGACGGTGGTGGTGAACGCGGACAGCATCCGGTAGTAGTCTCGGGCGGGGATGGCATCGAACTTGTGGTCGTGACACCGGGCGCACCCGACCGTCAGGCCGAGGAATGTCGTCCCGACGTTGCCGAGGATGTCATCGAGTTCATCGTATCGGTGCTTTTCGACCTCATTGGCGGTGATTTGCGTGCTGTGAACGCCGGCCGCGAGATAACCGGTGGCCATCATCGCAAGCGGTTCATTCGGTGCGAGTTCATCGCCGGCAATCTGCCACTTGGCAAACGTATCGAATGGCAAATCCTGGTTCATCGCCTTGATGACGAAGTCCCGGTAGTGGTAAGCCGTGGGTCGATCGTAATCGTGTTCAAACCCGTGGCTTTCGGCAAAGCGTGCGAGGTCGAGCCAGTTCCGCGCCCACTTCTCGCCAAAGTGCTGGGATGCCAGCAGCGCATCGATCACCTTTCCGAACGCCTCGGGCGAACTGTCCTTGAGGAATGCTTCCACCTGTTCCTGTGTGGGTGGCAGACCGATGAGATCGAGGTACACGCGGCGAATGAGCGTTCGCTTGTCGGCGGCTGGGTTTGGCTTGAGTCCTGCGCTTTCGAGTTTTGCGAGAAGGAAGCCATCGATAGGGTTTCGGACTTCGGGTTTTGGATTGGGGATATTCGTCAGGAGCGGCTGAAACGCCCAGTGCTTCCTGGCATCCGCAGCGATCACTTTTCGCGTCCAGGCGGTTTCGTCTTTCTCCACGAAGGGTTTGTCGTAGGGGGCTCCGAGGTCGATCCATTCGGCAATTTTCTGGATATCGGCATCCGGGAGTTTGGCCCGCTCGTAGGGCATGTGCGGTTCTTTCTGGTGGGTCGTCATCTGCCAGAGCAGGCTTTTCTTGTGGTCGTTTAGAACAATTGACGGACCCCGACTACCACCCTTGAGCAGCGTCTCGCGGGTGTTCATATCGAGTTCACCTTCCACTCGATCCCCGCTATGGCACTTCACGCACTTGTTCTGAAAGATGCTGCGAACAGATGTCTTGAACAGATCGGTGCCCTTGGCCATCTTCGCAATGTGATCGGGATCGTTGGGTGGGGGTTGCTGTGCGAGACCGGATGTCAAGGTTGCGAGAGTAACGATAGCTAGAACCGGCAGGAACCGGGGGAGGGTCGAAGGCATCGGCAAAACCTCAACGCAGGCGGGAGAAACGGCTGAACAAGGCGGGTCAATAATCCAGATTAGCGGACGAGAAGAAAGAAGGGTATCGGTTTCCGGGCATTTCCAGTCGAGTTGGCAGGGTTTGGAGGTGAGTCGCAGAATTACGGAGCCAAATCGTATTCCTTACAAGAAGTTCCGCTCGATCGGCTTCCTGAAAACAAGAATACGTGGACTACGAACCTCGGGATCAGTTGGTGCCAGGCTCCGTGGGGCTTGACGACGTTCGCGACAGATTCAATGCGGTCGCGATCAACCCGATGTGTGAGAAGGCCTGCGGAAAATTCCCCACAAACCGACGTTCCTGGGGATTATACTCTTCGCTCAGGAGTCCCACATCGTTGCACAAACCCAGGAGTCGCTCGAACAGTTTCGTTGCCTCGTCTCTGCGGCCTAGCAGCGCAAGATTGTGGGCGTACCAGAAAGTACATGGCAGGAATGCACCTTCACCGGGCGGAAGTCCATCAATAGTCTTGGTAGCGTCGTAGCGCATGACAAAGCCCTCGCTCATCAAATCCCTTCCGATTGCTTCAACGGTGCCACGCACGCGGGGATCGGTGGCCGGGAGAAAGCCAACCAAAGGGATCATCAGCACGCTGGCGTCCAACGCTTCCGACCCATAGGCTTGAGTGAAGGTCATCCGTTTTCGGTCGAACCCTTTCTCGCACACTTCCGCGTGGATTGTGTCGCGAATCTGTTTCCATTTCGCCACATCTCCTCTACCCCCGTACTTTTCGATTGACTGAACCGCCCGATCAAACGCTACCCAGGCCATTACCTTCGAGTGGACAAAATGTTGCCGTGGGCCACGTACTTCCCAGATCCCATCGTCCGGCTCGGCCCAGTGTTCTGCCAGCCACTCCAGGAGGCTGTTGCCAACGCGCCAGCTCTCGTCGAGTGGAGCGAGTCCGGCTTCGCGGGCCTGGAACAGGGCATCGAACAATTCACCGTATACATCCAGTTGCCGCTGCCCGTGGGCCGCGTTCCCGACCCGAACTGGCCGTGAACCCTCATACCCCGATAGCCAGGGTACCTCCCACTCGGTCAGCCGTCGCTCTCCAGCGAGCCCATACATGATCTGAGTCTCGGAGGGAGAACCGGCTACTGCCCGCAGGAGCCAGCGTCGCCACGCCGCGGCATCGTCCACATACCCGCAGTTGATCAACGAGAGGAGAGTAAGGGTCGCATCGCGAAGCCAGCAGTAGCGGTAATCCCAGTTCCGAACTCCACCAAGTTGCTCGGGGAGCGACGTGGTTGGAGCGGCCACGATCCCTCCGGTCGGCTCGTATGTCAGAGCCTTCAACGTGATCAGCGAACGGAGTACGTGATCGCGGTACGGACCGCGATAAGTACATCGGCGGCTCCAGTCGCTCCACCATGCTTCAGTATCGATGAGCGCGGATGACGTATCGAGTATGTGATTCGCGGTCTGGTTGGAGCGATGCCAGCTCAGACTGAACGGTACCCGTTGGCCGGCTTCCACAGTGAAGTTGGCGACAGTGGACAGGTTCTCACCCTGAAGCGGGATTGGGGTCAGAATGGCGACTGCTTCTGGTCCCGCGATGGCGGAGATTCCGTAGTCGTTTCGCCGCACCCATGGGACGATCGAGCCGTAGTCGAAGCGGAGCACCAGTTCCAGCTTCATCCGGACATTTCCCTTGCGGCCTTCGACAATCCGGACGAGATTCGGATCCCGCTCGCGTGCCGGCATAAAGTCGATCAGGGCAACCACTCCCTCGTCCGTCTCGAATTCGGTTTCAAGTACGAGTGTACCAGGTCGGTACCGCCGCCGAATGGCCTTCACCTTCTCCTCGGGTGCCACGAGCCAGCGACCGTGTTCTGGATTCCCGAGCAACGCTGCAAAGCATGCTCCGGAGTCGAACCGCGGGAGACAGAGCCAGTCGATGGAGCCGTCCTTACCCACGAGCGCCGATGTCTGGCAATCCCCGATAAGTGCATAGTCTTCGATACGCAGTGCCATAGAGCCTCAGAGTCTATTTGGAACGATGCCCAAAACCCCCCGTGGTTTTATTCCTGCTTGCTTCCTTGCGTGCAATCACCCCGATTGAACCATGCGGACAAAACGAACGCGGCGAATGAACCGACAATCGGCAATGATGAACTCACGGACTTATGACAGTGATAGTGGGAGGCACGTTGATCTTGCACTTTGGAAGTGCTTTCTGCAATTCCGCAATACCCATGTCAGTCACTTTGGTTTCAAAAAGCCATAATGTGTTAAGTGATTTGAGTTTTGCAAGTTCTTTCAGCCCCTTATCCGTAATGTTGGTTTTCCAAAGGTACAGCTCGGTGAGCGATTTGATTTGTGCCAGTTCTTTCATTCCAATGTCTGTCACCTCGGTGGCTGTGAGATTTAGCTCGTTGAGTTCGTTGAGTTTTGTGAGTTCCTTCAAACCCTCATCCGTAGTCTTGGTTCCACTGAGCCCCAAGCGAGTGAGTGATTTTAGTTGCGAAAGTTCCTTCAAACCCGCATCCGTAGTCCTGGTCCCATTGATCAACAAGTGTGTGAGTGATTTCAGTTGCGAAAGTTCTTTCAACCCTAAGTCTGTCACCTGGGTGTAGCCGAGATCCAGGTTGGTAAGACTTTTGATTTGTGCCAGATCTTTCAAGTCTGCATCGGTTACCTGTGTGTTGTATAATGATAACGATTTGATAGTCTTGATTTGTGCCAATTTTTTCAGACCTGCGCCAGTCACATTAGTAAAGCCGAGACCCAAGTCGGTGAGTTCTGTAAGTTGCGCAAATTCTTTCAGATCCTCATCGGTCACTGAGGTACAGCTGAGATTCAGGAAATTGAGCCGACGTAATCGTGCAATTTGCTTGAAACCCTCAGCCGTCACCTTTGTGTTGCAGAGTTCTAGGTTTGCGAGGATCTTAAATTTTGCGAGTTCTTTCATGTCCTCATTCTTGACCGCAGAATCACATAAATTTACACCTACAACAGGATTACCGGGCGTCTTCGAGTCCCGCATCACTTTTCCGCCTAGCCTTTCGAATGCTGTGACAGCCTGATCCTCAGCTTCGTCTGCCTCAATCTGCACTATTCCACACAGCAACACGACCAGCACGATTACGTATTTTCGCATTCCCATTGGCCGGATCCTCCATTTGAAAGCTGAAACCCCGATCACAGGCGAGAGTTTACCTTCCTGGTCGCTCAAACGGGAAGCCCGATCATGTCCGAGACAAGGCGTCCGAACACATTGGCCGGCGACTATTAAATGAACTATTGTTCATCTTGACTCATCGAGAGGCGATGAAACCGTTCTCCCTCGGGTACCATCACTCCGATCCATTCGTTTTCGGGTATCCCAGGTTCTTCTTAAGAAATGCGAACGTCTCCTTGGCGTTGATCTGGTGGCCCCCAGGGAAGAACTCGATGGTTGTGCGGTCGCCAATCTTCAGCCGGTTGTCGTACAGATACCGCACTTTTGCGAACTCGTAAGCCACCATCTCATCGGTCCCCACGCCGTCATCGTGACCGCGTTCCACCATGAAGGGCCGCGGTGCGATGAGGAACGCCATTTCTGCATAGTTGAACGTGTTCCCGAGATCGAACTCGTACATTTCGTATTCGCGCGTCCACATATAACTGCGGTCGAGATCGACCGACACGTTCTTGCCGATCCACTCGTTGAAATCGCCCGAGCAGATCGAGAGACAATATCGCTTTTCAACGGCTGGAACGCGCATGGCCGTCTTGCCGCCGTAGGAGAGCCCATAGAACGCCATGCGTTTGGGATCGACGTTCGGCAGCGTTTCGAGCCAGTCGAGCGTGCGCTGGTGTTGCCGAATGATGAAGCTGAACAAGGAGAGCTTGAGCGGGTTGGCTTTGCGTTGGAGTTGGCGGAAGACGTTCTCGCCGTAGTACGGGTTCTGGGGAGCGTAAACGATGTACCCCAGTTCCACGAGTCGCTTTGAGAAGTGATTGTAGGTGGGACGGGGCTCCACATTAATGGTGTATCGGGGAGTGCCTTCGAGCCCATGCTGACAGACGACTACAGGCCGTTTTTCACCGGGCTTCAGGTCCTTCGGAAGGAGCAGTATGCCCTGAGCGAACACGTCCGGATAGACATCGAGCATCACCTCGTAACCGGTCCACGTCTTCTCATCGAAGACCTGTCGGGTGCGTGGATTGAGTGGGATCGTGGGCTCGGGTAGTTTGCCGATTACCTCTGTGTGGAAGTAATCGCGATACCACTCGCAGGA
>DASZJS010000555.1:0-4979 GCA_035947935.1 Gemmata sp.
ACCAGCTGATCTGCCCTCAGGCGGAAAGCGATCCCAACCCCCACGATCACCACCAGACCCAGCACCAGCACCACCGGAGCCAGCGACAGGTTCTTGCCGAGCAGAATCTCTCGCCGCGGGACCGGGCTCAGGAGGAACGCCCGGAACCCGTCCCGGTCGTACCCGAACTGGTTCCCGACCAGTTGCATTGTGGAGAACATCATCATCCCCAGGATTCCGATCGGGATGAACGGCCCAACAAACTGCGGAGGGGTTTGCGACAACGATAGGAATGCCCCGCCGAATGCCGCGACCATGATCAATGGCGTAATGAGCAGCATCTTGGTTTCCGGTGCCCGTAGGAGCGACCGGAACCCGGCTGTCGCCACCGCGGCGGCATATTCCGACACCCACGGGAGATTCCATTCCACCATTCGGGGTCGGGTGGCTGGCTGGCCTGCGGGAGTAGCCGGGGCTGGTTGCCGGCCGTCGCCACTGCCGCCCGCAGTGTACATCCGGATCGTTGTCCGGTAGGCTCGCCAAAGACTCACTGTGCCGATCAGGCCGAGCCCAAACGTGCCCAGGAGGGCAGTAAGGACATACCCATCGGCCAGCTCAACCGCCCCCAGAACCAGCCAACCCGGCGGGAGCAGGCTATTCACCAACCGAATCGTCCGCTCCACCCGTGCCCACGCGGCCTTGGTTTCTTCGGTGGTCTCCCCTGTCGTGAACTTCCGCGCTAGTTCCTCTTGTAGCTTCTGGGTCTCCTCGCTGACCGCTTGCGTTTGCCGCCCGAGTTCCTCACTGGTGATCTCCCCCGCCTTGAACTTCCGCATCAGCTCCTCGTACTGCTTCTTGGCCTCTTCGTTCGCCGCCTGCGTTTGCCGCCCAAGTTCCTCCCCGTTGATCTTCCCTGTTGAATTGCCGGGGTGAATGTCCCACGGGCGGACGATGTTTACCAGTTGAGGTAACTGTGCCAGCAGGATAACCCCGCCAGTGACCAGGACGATCACTGTCCGTCGGCGGCGAGGGTTGGTCATCATGGATGCAAGCCAGCCCTGGAACTGGTATGTGAGGGCGGTGACAGCGAACACGAATGCCGCCAGGAGCGGGAAGGCCAGGAGCATTGCCGGACCGGCCGGGTAAACCTGTCCGAGGGCGAGCCCGATCATCCCGGGAATGAACATGATCAACGTGACACTGAAGAACGAGCTGATGTAGTTAATCAGGAATGCTCCGGACGGGGATACCGGCAGATGCAGGATCTTGTCGATCGCCAGTCCCTCCGATCGTTGCAAGTCGGCAAGCAGGCCAATCGCCCAGCAGAACAGGAACAGGAGAATTGCACCATCCCACACATACATGCGGACGGCGGACGATAACTCCGGCATGGCGAGCGCACCGACCACGACACCAACAGCGAACAGCCCGACGGACGCGACGATGGCGGCCACGGCCAGAATTCCGGTGAGAACAGCGTTAAGCGTCCCCGCCCGCTTCACCTGATTCACTCGCAACCGCCAGCGGAGCCAGAGAAAGGCCCAAAGGTGTTCGCGATTCACGAGGGCGGACCCTCCAGCCAGTCAAGGTTCGGAGCGGCTATGGCATCCGCGCCGGCGGCCTGGAGGAATCGGTGTTCGAGCGTCCCCTCTTTCTGGATCTCGGCCATTGAGGACTGCTCGACGAGTTTCCCATGGACGACGATCCCAACGTGCGTGCAGAGCTTCTCGACCAGGTCGAGAACGTGGGAGGTCAGGAACACGGTGGACCCACGAGCCACATAGCCGGCAAGCAGATCGCGAATAACGCGCGACGTGACCGCATCCACCCCCTCGAAGGGTTCGTCGAGGAAGAGCAATTCCGGAGCGGGGATGAGAGCTGCGGCCAGGGCAAGCTTCTTCCGCATCCCGTGGGAATATTCGAGGGTTAGCTTGTTTTCCTCGGCGGCCAGATCGAGGAGGGTAAGGAGTTCGCCGGTCCTGGCCCGAATAGTGTCGCGGGGGAGAAGGTGCATCCGGCCGATGAAGGTGAGATATTCGCGGGCGGAGAGGTGATCGAATAGGGCCAGGTTCTCGGGAACAACCCCAACGTGCCGTTTGGCATCGAGAGCCTGGGCAGGATCGAGCATATCCCGGCCGAGGACAGAGATCTTCCCACGGGTCGGGGCAAGAAGGCCGGTGAGCATCTTGATGGTGGTCGATTTCCCGGCCCCGTTTGGGCCGAGGAACCCGTAGAACGTGCCTCGTTCGACGTGCAGATCGATCTCATCGACGGCGGGAAAGTCGCCGAACACGCGGGACAACCGGCGGGTCTCGATGGCCAGACTCATGGTGGATCCCGGCGTGGATAGGCAGCCAACAGCCGGGGACTGGTATACGGAAGGATGCGCCATGAAGCAGGGTAGGGAAAAGTGAGAACCCCGCGGTGAAAGTTTCATCTCCGTAGCGGAAGTCGCCAGACTTACGTCTGGCTTCCCGGAAGTCTGGCGACTTCCGCTACGATGAAAATCACTTCAACAACTCATTCCACGCCGAATGGAGTGTTGCTGAAAATATAGGACTGATTGATTTGAGAATTTCAGACCTCAGTTTCCTGCATGTAGTTTATCAGGGGGTGTAACGATCTCAGAGCGCCACACTCCCCACAGAACCCCCAAAAATCGCGTGACATACACCCCTCCTTATGCGCGATTCCCCCTTTCCACTTGTGTTCCACTGTTTACCCTCCCGGTTTTGTGCGTTATACTAGGGGATTAAGACCGTACCTGCGGCCCGCGGTCCGGCCCGTCAGCTCATACGAGACCCTTGGCGTGAAGGCGATCATTAGCGACATTCACGGAAATCTGGAGGCTCTCCAGGCCGTGCTGGCGGACATCAAAACCCTGGGTATTGGCGAAGTCTATTGCCTGGGGGACATCGTGGGCTACGGTCCAAACCCTCGCGAGTGCATCGACCTCGTGATGGACGCCAAACTTGTCCTTCTCGGCAACCACGATCAGGGAGCGATGTTCGATCCGGATGGGTTTAATCAGTCAGCCGAGCGAGCCATCTTCTGGACCCGATCGCAACTGGAATCGATGGCCGAAGCCCGGGCTACGAGAGAAAAGCGCTGGGAATTCCTTTCGGAACGCCCCCGCAGTCATCGCGAAAACGGCTACCTATTCGTTCACGGTTCGGCTCGCAACCCACTCAATGAATACGTGTTCCCCGAGGATGTTTATAACCAACGGAAGATGGAACGAATCTTTGCCCTCGTTGAGCGATACTGCTTCCAGGGCCACACTCACGTCCCTGGAATTTTCACCGAGAACTTGCAATTCGTCAGCCCCGAGGAAGTGGACCACGCTTACAAACTCGATGGGCGCAAGACTTTATGTAACGTCGGCTCCGTAGGACAGCCGCGAGATGGAAACTGGCGGTCGTGCTACGTTGTCCTTGAGAACGACATCATCAAGTTTCGCCGCGTGGAATACGACTGGCAGAAAACCCGCGACAAAATATACGAAATCCCCGATCTAGATAACTTTCTCGGCGACCGCCTGGGTGAAGGGCGATAAATCGCCCTCCACGTGTCCCGGATTATCTAGAAAGCCCACCCGCCAAACGGGTGGGCTTTCTAGATAATAAGATAACTAAGTTCCAGACGGCTGCGGCGTGGGTGGCAAGTAGAGCATCTGTTTTCCCGATTCCCAGGGGTTCACACCCCTGGCTATTAACGGTAACCCCGTTGGGGTCAAAAGGCGGCGACTGGTTTCATTCGTTTGCAGCTCCAAAGGGGGCGACTGTCAATAGTCAGGGGTGTAAACCCCTGGAAGCCTTCCTGCTTTCCCCGTTCTGTATCCTCAACGGGGAACGGCGAACCTGACCTGAACTGCCTCACAGTAATCATCAAAAATGCGATCCAACGTCCTCAACGTCATTTTGTTCCTGATTGCTGCCACGGGATGTTGGTTCCTTTTGTCCTATGCCGAGAAACATTGGATTCCCAAACCACCAAATAAGAACGACAAGTTCGCGGAACTCGTTGAAGAGGAGGAGAAGAAGAAGGAAGAAATTCTTCGCAAGCAAACCGAGGAACTTGTCCGCAAACAAGCTGAAGAAAAAGCACGAGAAACCCGGAACATGGCGGTAAGTGCTGTCGCCGGCTGGCCCGCGGTTGCGATTGAACCGCCGAACGACCCCGCAGAGAAAGCTCGCCAAGCCCGGAATATCGCTGCGAGCGCCGTTGCCGGTGGGCCTGCAGTTGCGGTTGAACCGCTGAGCAAACCCGTAGTCAAGCCATCAGAGCCAGTCAAACCGCCCAGTCCACCCAACCCACCGCACCAACCGCCCACACTCATCGCGATGGGAGACCCCGGCTTCAATCTCCAGGTGTTGTTGACGACCCGCGGTGGAGCTGTCCAGCAAGTTATTCTCACAAAGTTCGATGCTTCCGACCGGCTTGGGCGCGAAGTGAAGGAGAAAGATCGGAACGGGAACCCGACAAAGAAGGGAGTACCGCTCTATCTGATTCCCGGCGAACCGCTATACCGGGGCCGGTTTCTTCGGGAAGAATACTTTCCCCCGGACCTGAAACCGGGCAAGGTAATCGATCTATCCACACTCGCCGAGCCTTCGTACAGCCTGTTCCACTACGCCACACCCGAGGACAAGTATCCCGATCCATTTCTCGGTGAAACAAACTGGAAGGTCATCTCGGAAAACCATCCCGAGGAAGCCGAACATAAGATCGTTTTCGAGGCCGAACTCGGCGAGCCTTACTTTGTGAAGTTCCGGAAAACCTACACCCTCTCGCCAGGGGACTACCACATCGGGTTCAAACTCGACATCGAGCGATTGCCGGGGGGGCAAAAGGGGAAGGGATTACTTCGATACCAAATCTCCGGCCCGCGCGGAGAACCGCTTGAGGGCGAATGGTACACCAGCACCTATCGAGTCGCACTGGTTGGGTGGAACGATCGGAAAGGAACTCCCCGCCGACAGTACGAGGACGCCGCGTCG
>DASZJS010000556.1:0-5836 GCA_035947935.1 Gemmata sp.
CACAGGATGTTCGCGCCATCGTTGACTCCCGTATTGTTGTCGAGAAAAATGATATAGACAATGGAACTGTTAGCCGTTGGCTCGGGGAGAGTGTTGCCATTGATCGCCGTCTGGATGAAGGTTTGTAGGTTGCTGTCCAGAAGGTTATTGTTCGTGTTTGCGATAAAGACGCCGTTCTTGAATGTGCCAGTGGATCCGCATCCGTACTGCGCGAGCATGTTCATGAAGTTGCTGTTCATGAGGTCGGTGATGAACTGATTCAGGCGCGTTGCTCTGGCCTGATTTGCCGCGCTTGACCAATCGCCAAGAAAAATATTGTAGACCTGGGGATTGTTCACCACCGGGCCGCCGTTGTAGACGAAGAATGGGAAATCTCCCGACCCGGCGGAACCACCAGAGCCTCCGCTGGCCCCCTGTCCGGTTTTCAACTTGGTGCCAAGGGGAACCTTGGTCTTCGGCCGCTGCGACTGAACGCCATGCCGGAATGGTTTCTTTGTAGTGTGTTGCGCCTGAGATTTGGATGGATTTTGACTCGTAGTCATTTGGGCATCTCCATTCGGGGATCGGTTGTGATAACCCATTGAACCCGGGCTCGGCAAAATGGGCCGGTGCAAAGCAACTGAGAGATTCAACGTGTGTCGGGTGCCGCGAAAACGCGATCCCTGGTAGTTGAAGTCACACGTAAATGGGACGTGGTCGTTTGTGTTATTCGAGAAGACAAAAAATCAATTACAAGGGCAATTGTCTTATGCTTTTGGCTGGATTCAATGACCTAAACAGGCCATTCCGGCCGTCTTCAATGAACCTTCACGATTGACTCCAGAGGTGGTCGCAGGATGACCACGTTGCATCACGGTGGGCGCTGATCCATTGGACCGGTGTTCGTCTGTAACTCGTGTTGCTGTGTCCACACCGGGCACCTTGAATGCTCCTCGGGAGATGAGGGACAAAGGACGTAGGTTGAAGAAAACGGAATTCGGGTTCAACGCTATACAATTAATGTGGTGATTTGAGCGCCCTGATTGAGAAGAGCCCGCGCCCCTGACCCGCACCGATCTGCCAGGGCGAAGACGAGCGCAACCCCTGGAAGGGGATGATCCATGCTCCGCGAGGAACAGATCGATATCCGCCGACAGCGGGCCAAGGCCAGCAAGTTCCAGATTGAGAACCTGGGCAAGAATCGCGTCTTCTCCGACTACCGCATCACCAACCCCGATTCCGGCGGCCAATACACTGTTGCCGTTCGCGGATTCGATGTCGGCGACAACACCTGCACCTGCCCCGATTTCAAATCCAACACACTCGGCACCTGCAAGCACATTGAGGCGGTGATCGAGCACCTGCAAGCCGATCTCCCCGCCCACCTTCAGAAGAAGAAGGCCGCCGTTACCCGGCCGGAAATCTACCTTCACTACGGCGAACAACTCCAACTGGGCATCCACCTCCCGCCACGGCATTCCGACAAGCTCGCCCGACTTTCCGCTTCGTACTTCGACGAGAAAGGGCTTTGGTCCGGGAAAAGCAAATATCGCGATCTGATCCGCGATGTCGATGTGATTCCGGAAGCCATCACCTTCTTCACCGATGCGATGGAGTTCGTTGGCGTCGAAATCGAACGGATGGAGATGCTGGCCCGGGAACAGGAGTGGCTCAAACAACTGGAGGCAGGCACCCTCGATCTGAATCTGCTCACCGTACCTCTCTACGACTATCAAACCCGAGGTGCGCTCTTCCTGGCTTGCCGGGGACGCAGCATTCTCGGCGACGATATGGGACTGGGAAAGACCATCCAGACCCTCGCTGCGGTCGAACTGCTTGCCCGCGAACGCGGCGTTCATCGGGTTCTCGTCGTTGCTCCGGCCTCGGTTAAATACCAGTGGGAAAGCGAGATCCGAAAGTTCACGAGCCGGCCGGTTCAGGTGATCGAAGGCGGTCCGGGCGATCGCCGGGATTTGTATGCCGAGCCGACATTCTATCGGCTCGTGAACTACGAGCAGGTCGTTCGCGACCGCGAGGCAATCAATGCCTGGAAGCCCGATGCGATCGTTCTCGATGAGGCCCAGCGCATCAAAAACTGGGAGTCCAAGACGAGCCGGGAAGTGAAGAAACTCCGGAGTCGCTACGCCATTGTGCTCACCGGCACGCCCCTGGAGAACAAACTCGAAGAACTCTACAGCATCGTCCGGTTTGTCGATGAGCGGCGATTCGGCCCGCCATTTCAGTTCCTCCACGAGCATCGCGTTCTGGATGAAAGCGGAAATCTGAAGGGTTATCGGAACCTTGAGAAGATTCGTGAGAAGTTGGCCCCTATTTTCCTTCGCCGCACTCGCAGCGAAGTCCTCACGCAGCTTCCCTCGCGAACCGACAGCACGATTTTTGTCGAACTCGCGGACGAACAGCGGGGACCGTATGAAAATCAGCGCATCACACTCGCCCGACTACTTCAGAAAAACTATCTGACCGACCTGGATCGCAAGCGGATTCTGGCCTCGGTGGTGAACATGCGGACGATCTGCGACAGCCTGTTTATGTTCGATCACGAGAATCACATTTCGCCGAAGCTCGATGAGTTTGCCGAACTGATCGCGGAACTGGTCGGCGGATCGCCCGATGACGCTGCGGTCGCCGGGATCGATTTGGCGCATAAAGTCGTCGTCTTCTCGCAGTGGGAGACGATGATCCTCGAAGCGGCCAAGGTTCTCGATACGCTTGGCGTGGGGTACACCGTGTTGCACGGTGGGCTACCCGGCAAGGATCGTAAGGAAGTGCTTGAGAAGTTCAAAACCGATCCGGCATGCCAGGTGTTTCTCAGTACCGATGCCGGGGGTACCGGTCTGAACCTTCAGGTGGCCGATACGGTGGTGAACCTCGAACTCCCCTGGAACCCCGCGGTTTTGGAGCAGCGGATTGCTCGGGTTCACAGAATGGGTCAGAACCGACCAGTTCGTGTCGTAAATTTGGTCGCGCGGGGGACAATCGAGGAGAAGGTTCTTCGCACCCTGGAAGCCAAACAGGGATTATTTAATGGGTTGTTCGAGAGCGATGCGGATGAGATTCCATTCGAGGCTGCCCAGAAGGCGGGATTCCTGGACACCATGCGGGAGTTGGTGGATGAACACGCTGCCCCATCCACGGAAGCCCCGATTGTCGAGCCGCCCCCGCAGAGGGCCGGCCTGGTAGGAATTGTTCCCTCTGGCCCCACGATTCCAGCATCCGCGGCGATGTGGCAAGGAGTTGCTCAATTGCTGGAAGCCGCCAATATGGCCCTTGCTGACCGCAACACCCTCGACCAGCTTCCCGGTGAACTCCAGGAGAAATTACGATCCGCTGCAAGTGGAATCGCCGCTCATCTTCGCCCAAATCCCAGCGATTAACCACTATTTGGATGCCAATTGGTATGGCTCGTGCATATGTATTCCTTCGACGAGACCAACTCGCCGAATGGCGGCGATGTCATGGTCATCTCGATGAGGAGGATTTTCCATGTCGATCAAGACTCTCACTGTGATCGCTGCTGTGATCGCCGGGACAATCACCGTTGGTGATCGGGCCAATGCCCAAATCATCACAGGAGGCTATTCGACGTCGCCGGGAGTGGTTACCACTTCTTACTACACCCCAGCTTTAAATAGCTACTACACCACCCCCGCCTACTACAGCACACCGTACATGAGCGGGTATTACACCAGTGGCTATTACGCTCGTCCTTACCTCTTCGCTGGCTCTTACGCCACCCCGTATTACACGAGTTACTATGCCGAGCCGTATTACGGCACTGGTTTTTACGTTGGTGGCCCCCGTCTGGGTCTTGGATGGCGACGGTGGTGAGAGAACCATGAATCCTATGAAGATCGTCTGCGCTACCTTGATGTCGGTGTAAGGTGATCGCGGTTGAAACGGTACGACTTATTGTACAGACGGCTCCAACAAATTTGCATGGAGCGCGTTTTTGAGAGTAAAGCAACTCCAGTCGCCCGTGTTTGAGCAAGGCATGTTTTGAGAGTAAAGCAACTCCGGTCACCAGAGCTGGAGGCGCAACATCTGAGGTGCAACCATGAAGCGGTTCCTCATCGCCGCTGCTTTCGCAGTGGCCCTTGGCATGGGTTCTTCAAGTAAGGCTCATGCCCAAATTGTGTACAATTACTCGCTCCCCGCATATGGGGGAGTAATGGCGAATTCGGGCGGGTTCACTCCCTTTGGCCCCCAAAACTTCTCAAGCTTCTACTCTCCATTCACTGGCTTGATGAGTGAAAGCACAGGATCGTTCAACACTCTGTGGGGAAGATCCACATTTACAAACTTGTACACGCCATACACTGGCTATATGTCGGAAACTCAGGGGAAGACGGCAACTCCGTTCGGAACAATGTCGTACACCAACTTCTACTCTCCGTTCACGGGACCATACGGACAAGCGCGTTTGGCGAACTCTTCAAACGGTAACGGAACAAACGGTTTGGTTTTCAACACCTTCAATAACGGCGTCTTTCAAGGAGGAGGCTTTCAGTCAAGTAACAGTAACAGTAACTTTATGCCACCATGGTGGTCTAATAATGGGTCTAATAACTCAAATGGTGGCTGGCACCATCACCACCGATAATGCTACTTAAAAAGAAGAGATTGTGCAAAACGGCACCACCGTGAAGTGGTGCCGTTTCCTTTTGAAGGGTTATCTAAAAATATAATTAATATATTAAAATAATCAAATGGTTCAGATGTTTGCCGTAAGATCCTGACCGGAAAAGCGGTAGTATAAAATGTGACGACTGCACTAACGAATTCACTGGCAGCGTGTTTTGAGAGTAAAGCGACTCCAGTAGCCTGTGCTGGAGTCTCATACTGAGGTGCAACCATGAAACCGTTTCTCATCGCGGCCGCCTGCGCGGTGATGCTCGGGCTCGGGACTTCCAGCAAAGCCCACGCACAAATTGTTTACGGATATAGTACTCCGGTCTATGGCGGAGTGGAATCGACGGGGACAGTGATTACCCCGTTTGGAGGCCAGACTTTCACGAACTTCTTCTCCCCATTCACGGGAAATATCGGACAAACTTCGGGGACAACCTACACGCCGTTTGGAGCCCGGACATACTCGAACTTCTACTCCCCATTCACTGGAACAGTGGGGCAATCGTACACGACAAACATCTTTGGTGCGGCAAACACCCGCGCGTATGGCTATAACCCATATACCGGTATCAGATATGGCACCGGCTTCTATCAGCCGAACACCTATGTGGCACCGTTTGGTGGGTACAACTACAGTTGGATGCGTCAGCGATAATGCCACCCAAGTCATGCAGTGCTGTTGCGAAACGGCACCGCTTTTAGCGGTGCCGTTTTTCGTTACGGAACTCGCTAGAGTTCCAATTGAGGGTCACGTCAGTTCACTTCCACCATCGCCTTCACCACTCCCGTCTCCGGCTTCATCCAACGGGTGAACTCACCAATCATCGCATCGAATGGGGCGGTGTGCGTGATCCAGGGCCGGGTATCCAACATCCCACCTTCTATCAGCCTCACGATCCGCGTGAACTCAGGGCTTACCGCGTTCCGACTCGCCAGGAAGGTCATCTCCCGGCGGTGCATGAGTGGCTGCGTGACGGTGATGGGATCTTGAGTGATCCCCACCCACACCAGCCGTCCGACAAACCCCACATAGTTGTATGCGGTGGCCATGCTTTTCGCGCTGCCGGTCGCATCGATCACCACGTTGCCAAGTTTCCCGCCAGTTAGCTCGGTGAATGTCTTCACATCCTCATCGAGTCCTTTGGCAAGAATGGTCTCTGATACGCCCATTCGCTCGCGAACGAATCGCAGCCGCTGTTCGTTCAGA
>DASZJS010000557.1:0-6214 GCA_035947935.1 Gemmata sp.
ATACGATACCCCTTCCAATCAGTATGCCGGGTTTCTGGAGAAAGAGATTCTCCCGGAAGTGGGGAAAACGGTTAAATTGCGGACGGATGCGGCCGGTCGTGCCATCTGTGGCATCAGTTCCGGCGGGATTTGTGCCTTCACCGTGGCCTGGGAGCGGCCGGACCTGTTCAGCAAGGTGTTATCCCACGTTGGAAGTTTCACGAACATTCGCGGTGGAGATGTCTATCCGGGTCTCATTCGCAAGACGGAGCGGAAGCCGATCCGAGTATTCCTTCAAGATGGATTGGGCGATCTGGATAACCTGCACGGGAACTGGCCGCTCGCGAACCTTTCGATGGCCTCGTCCCTGCAATACATGGACTACGACTATAAACTCGTGTTCGGCGATGGCGGACACAACGGAAAGCAGGGTGGCGTCATCCTCCCCGATTCGCTGCGCTGGCTCTGGCGTGATACCCCACCAGCACCGTGATTCAATTAGGGGCGTGCGTCCTCGTGCCACGACCGACTTCGGATTCTACCGAGCAAGTACACAATGATGCGAAATCTCACAGCCTTGACGTTCTTGTTCTCCCTTGCGCCAATTGCTCAGACGCAGGATATGCCGCTCGCCCAAATTCTCATTGAGGGCGAAGGCTGGAAGAAAGGTGAGGGCAAACCTCCACAGCCTGCGTTTGCTTTTAGATTGGTTGAAAACAACATAACGAATCTAAACCTTGTGCATGAAAGATACACAATTGGAGAGAAGAGGTTTCACTCCTGCTTCGACCGAGACGAAATTCTTCCTGAGTTCAAAAAACACGGGCTTCCAACGGCGGGCTTCGTCAGCCGGGATGGCAGCACGGTGTTTATTGGGCGCGATACGGGATATATCTGGGCGTATCAGGTGGGAGAAGATGGGTTGTTAATGCCCGGGCAACCGTACTGCCCGGTGCGGGTGCAGAAGGGTAGAGGAAAGACTGATCCGAATGCGTCTACCAGTCTCGTAACGTCGATGACAGGGGATAAGGATGGGCGCATTTATGCGGCGACACCGTTGGGTGTGCAAGTCTTCGACCCCACTGGGCGATTGTGTGGCGTACTCACACCTGCCGCCCCCGGAAAGCCCGAGCATCTGTCGTTCGAGGGCGACAAGCTGACCTTGTGGATTGGCGATACGAAGTACGAACGGAAACTAAACACAACCGGGGTAAAGCCTTGATGGCTTGTTCTGTCGCTTACTCGTTAATGTTGTGTCATCCCTTCCAATTTCCACATGCCCAGGTCCAGTCGCGAATGGGATCGAGAATCTTCATCACGTCCGCGAGAAGAGTCTGATCGATGGGAACTGTCATCGCGCGGAGGTTCACTTCCAGTTCGCTCTTTCGTGCGGCACCAGTGAGAGTACAAGGAATCCGCTTCTGGGCGTAACAGAACTGCATACCGAGGAACGAGATGTCGGCCCCACGACTGCGGCAGAGCTCCGCGGCCTTCCGACATGCTTCCTTGATCTCGGGACGGCCAGCGAACCACGGTTGTGGTCCCTGGTTGGTAAGCAGGCCCATTGCCAGCGGACTGGCGTTCATGATTCCGACTCCATGCACTTCCGCGACTGGTAACAGTTCCGTGAGCAACCGCGTGTTCCAGAGATTGCAATGCGCGTAGCTGATAACCACATCCAGATTGCAGCGTTCGATGGCCTGCTTCAGTAGCCCAAGCGGGTAACACGACATCCCGATGAATCGGGTCTTGCCCTCTTTCTTGAGTTGATGGAGGACATTGGCCGTTTCATTGAAGACGTATTCGTAATCGGCGGCAAACTCGATGTCGTGAGCCAGGAGAATCTCGACGTGGTCGGTGCGGAGTCGCTTCAGTGAGGCTTCAAAACATTTCCGTGTGCCTTCGGGAGTAAAATCGAACTCGGCCATATCGAGCCGACACGCCTTGGTGCAAATGTTGACCTTATCCCGCCAATCTCCTTCGAGAGCCCGTCCGAGAAACTCCTCAGCCAACCCCTTGCCGTAGAATGCAGCCGTATCGACGAGATTGACGCCAGCATCGATCGCGGTATGAACGCAGTTCGCAGCCTCAGCCGCCGACACCGGCCCGAATTGCTGTCCGAACGCAGCTCCCCCCTGGCCGATGACGGAGATGTTCAACCCGGTCTTTCCGAGTGGACGGTATTCCATGAGTATTCCTCGGTTTATAGCTTTACTACCGTCTTGTTCCGAATCGACTCCTCGGCGGCCTCGATCATTTTCTGTGCAGTTATCGCATCATCGAGTGTGGAAAGCGGCTTTGTTCCCATCCGTAAGCAATCCACCAGGAAGTGCCGAACCTCGTTGGTGATCGATCCTTGATAAGCCGTATACGTCTGGCTGTGGACGAGGCCGGGCTTGATCTCGACGTGATCCCGGTAACTGTAGCGCGTGCTGCCGGCAGTGCCGATCACTTTCACCATCACTGTCCAGGGGTCCGCAGCGTGGTCATCGGCCGCAAAGCTGGCACAGAAGTGAGCCAGGGCTCCGTTGTGCAGTCGCATTTGCACCATTGCGATGTCTTCCTCGGCGTACTCCTTGTAGTGGAGCGTGGCCTTCATCGCGCACAACTCGACCGGCTTCCCCACGAGATACAGCAGAATGTACGAATGGTGCGTAAGAATCTGCCGCACGACACCTGGGTAGCGCCTGGCCACCTCTTCCGGATGGTGAATGTTGTACATCACGTAGGCTGAAACAATCTTGCCGAGATCGCCGCCTTCCACAAGTTCGTGGGCGCGGATCATGCTACCTTCATAGACGTAGTTGTGGCCCGGCATGCAAACCAGATTCTTGGATGCCGCCAGGTTCCTCATCTGCTCGATCTCACCGACTGTCACCCCAACCGGCTTCTCGACCAGGACGTGTTTACCCGCAAGCAGGGCGAGTCTTGCATATTCGAGATGCGATTCGAGGTTGGTGAGGACAAATACGGCATCGATAGCCGGATCAGCAATCAGTTCCTCGGCGGTCTTGTAGTTCTTGCAGCCGAACTCGGTTGCTCGCTGGTGAGCGCGATCCTGCGATCGATTCCACAGCCCAACCAATCGGGCTCCGGGGCATTTCTTGATTGCCGCAGCGTGCAAGATGGAGATATCGCCAGCGCCAAGGAACCCAACGCCAATGGTGTTCTTGGTAATCGTCATGTGTGACTCCTCATTCTCTTCTTCATTCTTCTTCGTCTTCATCCTTCTTATTCGTCCTTCTTATTCGTCCTTCTACATTTCGTCCTTCTTTGATCGTCCTTAGTCCCTCGTCTTTCGTGAAAACCAACAAGTGTGTCGCTCCGTTGTCTTCCCGAATGACGAGGGACTAAGGACTAAGGACGATCGAAGGAGGACGATCAAAGAGAGACGAACCCGGCACGATGATTGCATCACCTCTGATACCCGAGCTAATGGTGCCGGGGATACTGTCTACTCACACTGAGGCCACAATGCGGAAATCTCTTTCTCTGCCTACGATAGCAGCACTGATGTTCGTGGGGTGCAATCACAGTCCCGAAGGAGGCACCCCGGGCACATCCAGCAGCTTCACCATGAGCGCCCCAACGATGTCAACGACGATCAAGCAAGATAATAAGGAATCGGTGAAACTGACCCTGAATCGGGGATCGGACTTCAAAAAGTCGGTCAAACTGACGGTTGGTCCCCTCGACAAAGTAAAAGCCGAATTGAGCAAAGATACAGTTGCCCCATCTGATTCGGGCGATGTGATGCTCAACATCACAGCGGCCAAAGATGCTCCGCTGGGGGATCAGATTATCAAGGTCACCGCTACCCCAGATGGGGGAGCAGCGACATCCGTTGATGTGAAGATCAAGGTCGAAAAGAATCCGTGATTCACATCGCTGTTTCACCCGGCGGGATATCCCCGCCGGGCTTCCCTTCGACGCTCACTTCAAACTGGAGATCTCCAATGAACACCCTTCACGAACACGAGCCTGCGATTTCCGACATCGACACTTTGAATTCGTTGCTGCGCTGTCAACTTGCAGCAGTTGAGACATACGACCAGGCAATGCACAAGTTCGATGATTCTCACGTCCTGGCCGATCTCCAGACGATTCGACAAGAACACATCGACGCCGAGATCCTTCTCCGGGAAAAAGTTCTTCAGTTAGGTGGAGAGCCCGTCGAAGCTTCCGGGCCGTGGGGGGCTTGTGCCGCCGCAATTAGCGGGGAGGCAAATGTGATTGGTCCGGCAACTGCTCTAGCTGCACTCCGCCAGGGTGAGGAACACGCAATCAACGAGTTTGAAGACACACTCAAACACGAAAACGTGAACCTCGACTGCAAGAATCTGATTCGGACCAACCTGCTCCCAATCAGCCGAAAACACGTTGCGGAATTGAACCGGTTGATGGGTGGGATGAACTGACGCTGCGGTCAGCTTCGCAACAAGCGTTCGCAAGGAGGACACCAATGGCATTCGTGAGCCTTCAATCGCCTCCACAGGGAACTCCACGGCCTGCGTCCCTTCTTGGGATCAGTATCATCGTGAGCATCGTTGCAGCGATCGAATTACTCAGCGCAGCGGTCGGTGCGTCAGGTGCCACGACTTACCCCAATGTCCCGATACCGGAGTGGACGCCACCGGGCTGGGTGTTCGGGTCGGTGTGGAATGCTCTCTTCGCATTGATGGCCGTCGCGGCATCGGTGGTTTGGCTGTTCCGTAACGAGGACGATGTCTGTTGTCCCCTGACAGCCTTCGCCATTCAGTTGAGCCTGAACTTGGCCTGGAATGTCTTCTTTTTTGGGCTCCAAAATCCCCTGTTTGGTTTCCTCACTGTTTGTCTGCTCTGGATCACTGCGGGGGTGACTGTAGCTCAGTTCTTTCTCGTCTCGCGATTGGCAGGGTGGTTAATGGTTCCGTACTGGGCGTGGGTAACCTTCGTTGCTGCCCTGAATGCCTCCATTCTCCTGCTCGGTGGGTGATGCGGTTGGAGCCAAAAAGCAATGGTTCTGAAGAGGGCGAAAAATCGAGTGTTGTCAGGAGATCGCTGCCATTGAGGCCGCGATCTCTGCATTTCCGGACCCGTTCTCCAAGGTTGAGAAGACGTCTGCTCGCACTTCCGGAAAGGGTAGTCGAAATTGCCCACAAATCGCTTGGGGATGTTTGGCACGCGGGATGCAATACTTTTCTTCCATGTCTCACCCACTTCCCAGGTGAGACAAACACCAACAACCTGTCGGGCTAAGTCGACAGAAAACATATAGCGAATCAACTTCTGTAAGTGTGTAACTTCTGTAAGCCTGTCCGGTAACTTGCCGCGACAGTTCCACATAACCCGATTGCGGCCTGGTTCCAAGTTCCAAGATGAACTTGGAACCAGGTCAAGCCTCACTCAATCTCGGAGGGCTTTCCATGCTCCGCTGGTCACTCCTATTCCTGGTTATCGCTCTGGTTGCTGGGATGTTTGGCTTTGGGCTCATTGCCGCAGGCACCTTCTTCGCCGCCAAGATTCTGTTCTTCGTATTCCTGGTTCTCTTCGTGGTCTCTCTGATCGCAGGAGGTCGGGCACCGAAAGACGCGATCTAGCGTTCGCTTCGATGAGTTTTCAAGAAGCCCCGGGCAGGGATACCCGGGGTTTCGCGTTTGATGGCACGAAATGTGCGTTTTTTAGAGTCGGAATCTGAATTGAGGGACAAGCCCATGAAGGTTCGCGAGATTGGTCGGTTGCTCAAGGACGCCGGGGTGAAATTTTGGGATGACCATGGGCCGCGTCTCAGCGCAGGGATGACGTTCTATCTGTTTCTCTCTCTGTCACCGTTAGTGTTGACTGTGGTCACCATTGCTGGATTCGGGTTTGGTAAGGAGGCCGCCCGAGGGGAAATTGTCGAGCAAATCCGGGGTACCGTGGGGCAAGAGGGAGCGGTAGTCATCGAGCAGTTGCTTGCTCAATCGGTATTAACGAACCACGGGGTGTGGTCTGGAATCGTTGCGGTGATTACTCTGCTGATAGGAGCCTCGGGCTTGTTTTCCAGTCTTCAGAGCGCCCTGAACGCGATCTGGATGGTGCCAGGGAAAAAGATTGAAGGCGGTATCTTGACCGCGATCCGCGAACAGTGCCTGGCGTTCTTGCTGGTATGGGGAACAGCATTTCTCCTTCTCGTATCTCTCGTAATTAGCGCGATTCTGACGGGGATTAACGAACGCGTTTCTGGCTGGCTGCCGGAATCGGCCGCGTTTGCCGA
>DASZJS010000558.1:0-4009 GCA_035947935.1 Gemmata sp.
AGCAGTGCAGACCTCGTCCGCTACGCTGTCCAACAAAGGTGGCTCAAGGACTGTTGAGTGTCATCAGCCAAATACCTGCAACGTCAGCTATAAAGCATTCGGTATCCTGACGATTTTCGAGAACACTCTTTTACGGTTTGCTGCTATATCTGTCTTCGTCCGCGGTAATAGTAATAGCCGCCACCTCCGCCGAATACAAAAAGCAACACAAGTACTAAAATGATAAGTGTCATATCACTCATGAAATTTCCTTCGCGTTGAAAGAACCGAAGCCCTAGACAGAGCATCCGTATTGGGACAGTTGTGTGAAATTAACTGTTATTTTTCGATGCGTTCTTCAACGCATCCCGACCCACAACAAGTATGGTACTGGTATCTTCGTCATGGCCCATAATTCAGCGGTCAGGGAACAGGGTAAATCGCGCGGGAAAGTTTTTCTTTGTTGCGTAGGGGAATCCACTGACATAAGACTTTTTCCCTGACAATAACCAGGTCACATTTTCAGCGCGTCTTTCTACCTTCTTCTGACCTCCTAATCCTGTCTCATCTGCGATAATCTGCATACGCAAAACAATCTATTCCGTCCTTCAGATCGAAGGCAGAACCGACTCAAGATGAGCCACGGAAGATGCATATGGACGTTGCTCGGCTTCACATCCTAATGGTGGATGATTTGGCAGATTCGGTCGATTCTACAAACTCCTATTGATCTGGGGCTATGACGCGATTGCATGTTGCAGCGGTGCAGCCGGGATTGAATGGATCCGCAATCGGCGGCCTGAAGTGCTTCTGGATATTGCAATGCCCGGTATGGATGGGTTTCAATTCGCTGGATTGTTCCAAAAATTGCCTGACTGCGGATCGGTCCCCCACATCGCAATGAGTGGGTACACCAGTCACGCATACCGAACAAGAGCCAGCGAGGCTGGGATACGCCACTACCTACTGAAACCGCAGATCCCACTTGCTTGAAAGACATATTTGCACATGAGATCCTATCCACGGCAGTTTCCTCTTCGCTCATTGGGGACACAGTCCGTCGCCTCGCGATAGAGTTACCAAGACCCAAAAAGCGAAATCTCCGTGGGGTAAGAACGCACCGGTGTTCGTCTGCAATCGCCAAGGGATGAATGGGGACATGGCTCCGTCAAATGGTTGTGCAAGAACATCTTGAGTGAGGAAGACCTTTATCGATGAAGGCATTTCAAACGAGTCGAACCATGCCCCCACGAATGACTGCAACTGCTTGGGCTCAAGGTGCGAAGAACGCCCTCATTTGTAGTGTGGGCGTTTTTTTTGTTTGGCTCGCGATTGCGTTTGTGATCTGGTGGGTATCCGACAAAAGCATCCTCGTCTCATTTATGCTTGCCTTTGTAGTGATCTGGTGCCTCATCTTCCCGGTCTTCCTGGGAACGTGGTTATACGGCCGAAACTCAAGAGGCCCTGTTCTTCTCGACTGCGGCCCCCATCCGACAAGGGTTCTGTTTCTGGTAAACGCTTTGCTTTTCCCGTTCGTTGGACTAACGATCTGCCTTACTGACACGGGTCTGGCAGCCAAGACGATCAGGCGCTTGGTCGCAGCTGCGGCGGCTTCGGCACCAAAATCCACGGCAGTTTCAATGGTTTGAGGCAACCAGTCAAGTTGACGCTGACGGCAGGCCAAGCCTCGGACGTCGGACAAGGAGAGACTCTACTAGCCGAGCACGAACCGGAGTCGGTGATCGCCGACAAGGGTTACGACAGTGATGCCTTCATCGGGGTCATCGAGAATCGTGGGCTCAGGCGGTGATCCCGCCAAAGTCCAATCGGGTCGAGCCGCGTGAATATGACCGCCACACGTACAAGGAGCGGAATCTGGTGGAACGGTTCTGGAGCCTGGCCAAACAGTATAGGCGTGTCGCGACCCGTTACGCGAAGAAAGGCGAGAGCTTTCTCGCCTTCGTGTACGTCACGGCGATCATAATAATGTTACAGTAACCCAGATTGCGTACTTTCAACAGCTACAATCCACGCGACCTAGAGTGTTGGGAAGCAAATCGGATTTGTGGACAGCACTCTTTCTCGAAGCCGTTCATCGCCGTGAGGTGGAGGACTCGAATTGTACCGATAGCCTCTGTTACCGTGCGAGGAACGTCGAGTTTGGGACACTCCATTTCACTAAACCTTCCTTGAACAACTCGATCGTAATCGCGCCACGGCCGTATTTCGCCAGACTTCAACCACGGATGCCAGTTCGCCGTCGTAGGTCGAGAGTCGCCCTTGGAGTCCGAAAGAGTATTCGTCGGTCGGGTTGGAAAGTTTCAATCGACCTGGACTTCGGAGCCAATCGTGGCGGGGTTCCGCAGTGAGGCTAGAATGACGACTGCCGACGAGTGTCAGTTCGACCTCATTCAGGATGCATACCAACAGGAACTACCATGCCCCCACAAGGCCCATCCCCCGTACTATTCTTCGACACGATTAGCGCGTTTGAGCGTACCGAGGCCTTACGCACGGCTATCGAACTCGATTTGTTCACCCCGATCTCTGCTGGCCAACGCACCGCAACGGAGATCGCCACTGCATGCAAGGCATCACCCCGAGGTATTCGTATCCTGGCGGACTATCTCACCATTCTCGGATTTCTCCGCAAACAGGATGAAGAGTACGAACTCACACCAGACACGGAAGTCTTTCTCACTCGTACGTCGCCAGCCTACCTCGGCGGCATGTTGGACTTTCTGCTCACTCCGCAGTTGCAGGAGTGTTTCCAGAAACTGACAGCGGCCGTGCGTCGTGGCGGGACAGCAACCTCGGACGAAGGGACAGTTTCACACGACAACCCGATCTGGGTATCATTCGCCCGGGCAATGGGACCGATGATGCACCTCCCTGCCAAACTCCTGGTCGATCTAGTGGGAGGGGATCGCCAGCTTCCATTGCGAGTTCTGGATATCGCCGCGGGACATGGTTTGTTCGGCATCACAATCGCGCAGCATTATCCGCGGGCTCAGATTACCGCGCTCGACTGGCTGAATGTGCTGGCTGTCGCCACCGAAAATGCACAACGTGCAGGAGTCGCCGAACGGCATACTCTACGACCTGGCAGCGCCTTCGAGATCGACTGGGGCGGTCCTTACGACATCGTACTCCTGACGAACTTCTTCCACCATTTCGACCCGCCCACCTGCGAGCAGTTAGCGTCAAAAGCGCACGCAGCACTCGCCCCGGGAGGCCGCGCGATCACGCTAGAGTTCATTCCGAACGCCGACCGCGTCACCCCACCCTCCACTGCCGTGTTTGCTCTCACGATGCTCGCAACCACGGCCCGCGGCGATGCCCACACATTCGCTGAATACGATCGAATCTTCACGCGCGCTGGGTTCAGTCGAAGTGAGTTTCACGCCCTCCCGCCTACAACGCAACAGGCTGTTGTGTCGTACAAGGGCTGAGGCGAGTAAAGGTGAACCACGGGAATAAATGGCCACAGTCACGATTCGCTGTCTATCCCTCAATGACTCCAATTGCTCGCATGAATTCACCAAACGCGAGTGATTCCATAGGGATCGAAGGCCGCATCGGCACAAACGACCGACACACCTTCCACAAGAGCCTGGGCAATCATGAGTCTGTCGAACGGATCTTTGTGATGGGTCGGCAAACTGGCTTGCCGGTCCGCGTATTCCACCGTGATCGGCAAGTGGATCAGTTTCAGATCGGCTATCGGCTTGTCCATCCACTGTCTGTATGGGAGCGACAGGATCAATTTCCCCTGGCCGATCTTGATCGCCAATTCCCAAACCGTCGCCGCGCGCAATAACAAGTCGTTGGCCGGATCTTGTAAGGCCGTCGTCGCCGTCACGCTCAACTTCGCGGGGTGGTCAACAGCCCAAATCAACGTGTTGGTGTCGATCAGAAGCCTCACTCGACATACTCCTCAAACCCGTCGGGAATCGTGTCGAAATCGGGGGCGATGTAGGTGACACTCCCCTTTAGTGTTCCGAGTTGTCGAGGTTTCGCTACCGATGGC
>DASZJS010000559.1:0-8466 GCA_035947935.1 Gemmata sp.
ATCGTCCTCGATCATAACGATGCATCTGGGGCCTCCTTGCCGCCGATGGGTTTATTGCAACAACCATCTACGCAAGAGAGGCCCTACTTGCCTATGTCATTTTCAGCTAACGACTTGATGATGAACTAAGTGCCATTCGTCGGGCGGACGTCGGGCGGACCCGCCGCGCGCAAGACCAGAACGCGCGAGTACTCAGTTGATTGTGGAAATGGCTCATCAATCCCGATACCTTTCCATCTGACCTGAATGGGCAACAGCTCGTAGAAATCGAAGTCGAAGAAAGAAGCGGTGAGTTGACGCACGATCGGCCTCCGATGTCGTCGCCAATGGCTGGGTATCCAACCATTTCAACGAACACCGACACCCTGCCAGTCGTCTCAAGTTATATGTTGCGGTTTCGTGTACGTCGGGGAGGTATTACCTGTCCGGCTCTTTCGAGTTGCTGGCCGTTTTTATGTGAGTAAACGCGGTTGTCCTGGCCGGCGTGACTCGAATTCTCGATGCTGCCGCAGCAAGGGAATACTGGGTGGTCGACGACCTATTCCCGCTCGTGTACGAGGAGTTGCGGAAGCTTGTCGCATCAGTCTGAACTTATTTTTCCAGGCAATTTCTTTCTCTTCCCATCGGCCGCCCTCTGCGGCCCGAAAATACCAAGCCACGGCCTCGCCGATGCGGTCGTCATTGCCGGTGTGGTCGGGAATGGCGGTCCTCCCGGCGGACAAGCCGAAAATGCATCCCCAGGAACAGCAGCGGCATTAAACGGGGGGATCAGACCGTGAACCGCCTATCGTCGCCTGGCATCGTTAGGCGTCGCATCCCACACGTGTATCTCCGGGAATTGTTTGCGACCGACCATTATGCCGAAGACATCGAGCGCGAGGGTCGCCGCCGCCAGACGGTGTCCATCGGGACTGAATGCCACGGCACTAACCATCGCGTTGGGCAGTGGCGCTGAGAAGACCTCCCGGCCGCTTACCATGTCCCACAGCTTCAACATGCCGCGGCCGGCTGCCGCGTGGCTTGCCGTGGCTAACCGGCGACCGTCCGGACTGAAGACGAGGTGCGACAGGTCCTGCCCGACCCCGAGGCACTCGGTCCGAGTCCGATTCGTTGTCAGATCGAGGACGCGGACCTTGGAACCGCCGGAGCGTGCCGAATAATCGGACCCGGCTGCCAGCCACTGCCCGTCGGCCGAGAAGGCCAGCATCCTGAGCGTTCCGTCAATATCGAGTACCTGACGAGACTGGCCCGATTTCCATTGCCAGAGATGGATTCCTCCGGTATGGCCATAGGCCACAGTCGAGCCGTCCGGGGACAATGCCAGGGCAACGATACTTCCCGGCAGGGCAGTAAGAGTTGCGACTGGCGGCCCCCCGCCGCCGTTCCAAACTGCCAACCCGGCCGTCGACGATCCAGCCTGCTCAGTCAAAAAGTTACTGGCGGCAAATACCTTTCCGTCCTGTGAAGATGCGTGATGGGAGAGCGGATTGTCCTTCCAGGTCAACTCGAAGTTCTTCCCGGACTCCAGGTCGCGGACCACAACCTTGTCCGCGCTGCACCAGGCCACCTTGCCGCTGCTCGGCGCGATGCTCATGGACATGGCCACGCCTACATCGCTCTTGGTCGCCTTCAGCCGTCTGCCATCCACCACTCCCCACCAGA
Organism: Gemmata sp.; assembly: GCA_035947935.1. GTDB lineage: Bacteria > Planctomycetota > Planctomycetia > Gemmatales > Gemmataceae > Gemmata. The sequence goes on from DASZJS010000559.1 coordinate 1,663, forward strand.
TCGCCTGCTCGTCATCTACCGAAATCAACTCACTGCTGTCGACGGTGAAACCGAGCGTTGAGATCATCGTCGAGTGACCACGAAGAACGAGAGGGTTGGCCGGCCGATCGAGGTCCCAGACCTTGACAAGGCCATCGACGCCGCAGGACACCGCCGTCCGCTGGTCGGGAGCGATTTCCACTCTCATAACGGTCTTCGCGTGTCCGCGCTTCCGAGAAGCCTCCTTGCCCAGCGCTACATCCCAAACGATCACCTGGCCGTCCAGGGCGCCGCTGACGAGAACAGAACCACTGGCGTTGAATGCAAGGGTATAGACAATCCCAGCGTGACCCCGTAACAGTTTCGGCTCGCCCATGGAATCGAGACGGCGGACGGCCACGACGCCATCGCCTTGACCCATGGCCACCTGCTTGCCGTCAGCAGAAAAGGCGGCCGACAACAACGGAACCTCAGTCTCCCATATCGCACGTACCCGAGCTTTTTCCACGTCCCACACCAGCAGCCTGCCGCCAATCATCTTCCCGAAACCGGCAGCGGCAGTTTCGCCCCTGCTGCCGGCCAGAGCCAGGTACTTTCCATCGGCGCTTCCGGCAATACACGCCACCGACATCATTATCCCCTCGTGCTGGGTGAATAAGCCGGTGAAAACCAGCCCCAACGTGCCAGTGATGTGGGCCGGGTCGAACGGGGTGATCGCTGGCGGTTGGTCGTCCGCCAGCGTCCAGGATCGGGTTTCAAGCCAGCCGGAAAGTTCGCTGATGTTGAAGGGCTCCTTCCGCGCTGCGGCAGCTCGGGCGTGCATTATATTGCCCTGCGGATCCAGTTTCTTGAAGAGGACGGCCGTCAACTTCCGGCCATCGTTTGCAAAAGACAGGTTCACCACCATTGACTGACCGACATTGATGGTCTTCTGCAAAGTTCCGTCCGCCAGTTTCCAGACCTTGATCTTGGCGTCGGCTGCGGTTGCGCCGACCGCGGCGGTTGCGACAGTCTTTCCGTCGGGGGATATGGCGAGCCCGAAGATGACATTGAATTCGGTAATCGCATCATCCACTTTCCATTCATTTCGTTCTTCGTGCGTTTGGCCCCACAGGTAATGCCATTCGAATCCGCGGGGGTCGACCTCGGCCGGCTTGCTGTATTGTTGCAACAATTCCTGGGCGGCCATCACGTTGTCCGTTTGCCACGCGACGTGGGCCAGTTGCAGGTCGGCGTCGTACAAAGTGTGGGTGGCCGCCGCACGGGCCGCTTCGAGATCTCGCCGCGCCCCTCCGGCGAGGGCGTTCGCCTCCGTTAGGTTCTTCTCCGCCTGCTCCCGGTGGATGTTAATCTGGTTCAACTCCTGCTGAGCCTGATCCAGGCTTTGGACCGCCTCGGCTCGCAGCACCGCATTCCGCCACAAGAAGCCCGACACGATCAACAAGCCTACGGCGGCTATCGCCGACGCCGACAAGGTTCCCGCCACGACCGGGTTTCGCCGCACCCACTTGACCACTCGCTCGCCCCGTCCAGCCGGCCGTGCCACAATTGGCTCGCCGCGGAGCCACCGCTCCAGGTCATCCGCCACCGCTGCTGCCGACTCGTACCGCTTGCCTGGCTCTTTCTCCAGGCATTTCTGAGCAATAACCGACAGATCCCGGTCGGCCTTCGAGTTCACCACCCGCGGATCGACAGGGTCCTTCTCCAGAACCTGGAGGATCGTGTCCAGCACGGTCGGCCCGCGGAAAGGTGGTTGGCCAGTCAGGAGTTCGTAGAGGATCGCACCGAGGGCGTACACATCTACCCCGGTGGTCAGACCTTTCTCGGCCCGCGCCTGTTCCGGGGCCATATAGCTCGGTGTCCCGACGATTGCCCCGGACTGCGTCAGCTTCGAGTCACCCTCCACCTTCTTCGCCAGACCGAAATCCGTCACATAGGGCGTCCCATCGGCATCCAACAGAATGTTCCCCGGCTTCAAATCCCGGTGCAAAATCCCTCGCCGGTGAGCGAAATCCACCGCCCGGCACACCTTAACGAACACAGCCAGCGCTGTCTTCGGGTCCATCACCAACTCGGCCACTTTTCCGGCCAAACTACCACCGGAGATTAGTTTCATGGCGAAGTACTGCTGCCCAAGATGTTCCCCGATCTCGTAGATAGGCAGGATATTTGGATGGTCGAGCTTGGCCGCGGCTTCGGCCTCGGCATGGAAGCGCGCAATGTCAGCCGCACTGGCCAGTTGCCCGGTCAGGATCATCTTGAGAGCCACTTCGCGGTTGAGCGACACCTGCCGGGCCCGGAACACCACTCCAATCCCACCCCGAGCGATCTCCCCCAGGAGTTCGTAATCCCCGAAGTACCGTATCGACCCGAGCAGCCCGTCCGTGGCGTGTTCGGAAATGGAAGGTGGTAAAGTGGCGGTCGGCTCCCCGGTCGGGATGTGTGCGATCGTATCGGTATTTGGATTCGGAGACGGTGGGAGAGTGGCATCAGGGTCGGGCACGACTCCTACGGGCTGCCCCACGGCCTTGTCGAAGGTGGCCTTGTCGGCCAGAAACGACTCCAGTTCAGGGCGGAGGTCCGAGAACCGGGCGAGGAAGTCGTCTGGGTTTGGAGAGCTTCCCGCTTCGGCGACACGGTAGTACCACGCCACCGCTTCCCCCACCCGGTTCTCACGGTCCGAGCACGGTTTGTCAGGGTTGGACATGTTGCATCCCCGGGGTGAGCCGAAATAGGTTCCCATGGACTCAGGCGACATTACACCGGCAAGCAGGCGCGCGAAAGTCAAGATACTTGTGATGACTCGGTCAATCGCTGTCGCGGCAGTTGCAACCCCTGATTTGCGAAACCACCAATGGCCTCTGGAGTGAGATCGAACCGTTTTCCGACTTGGGCTACGTCAAATGGACGAGTCACATCAGAGACGATGGCCGAGTGTATCAGCCGGGGGGTGGTACGCAACTCGAAAGTACCCGAAAGGCCACGGCCAGTGCCAATCATCGCTGGGGTAAGCTAAGCTCTATGGAACAGCCACCCGCCGACACCAAGGGCATTCCTCGGGGTTTCTATTTCAGAAAGCATCTCCTCCGACAATCCACGAGAGCGCGTGGGGCGGGCGGACTGAAGCGCGCAACGTCCTGTCAGCATTCGGGGTTCGAGCATGCCGTTTTTGAACAGCCGAATCGCAGGAAGGGAACGGCTTCTGAGACGTCGATGATTATTGGTGACAGTGGGTTGTCACTTGTGACGCTGGTAGACCCAGTGGAGTATTATTATCAGTGGTCCTGAAATAATCAATTAATCGACTGAGTAATCTGAATTGCCTGCGCAAGTATACTTACTATTTGCCGATTGGTACTCACGTCTTTTATCGCAATACGTAATACATCGCGGCCGAGTAGTGGACTCGTCGTTCCGACGTCGCGGAGGAACACGTCGTGCGTGCGGCAAAACTTACACGCTGTGTCTGCGTCCGGGCCGTGAGAAGGAAGATAGCAAAGTACAGAATTTGCCGCGCCTTCAATTACTTCTATCGTCGGAATTGCCTGCTTTAAATTCGAAACGAGTGCGGCCCGCAGCACAGCCGTCTCTTGGTAACACTGCGAATAATACTCTTGCGCTTGGAGGGCAGTAACAGCAGCCACCTGAGCGGGAAGGCTGACAGCCCATGGTGGGGTTAAGGCTCGAAGCGTTCGCATGAGTGAGGAATGACCACAAAGGTAAGCTACACGGGTACCACTGAGCGCGTAAACCTTGGATAACGACTTACAGACAACGACATTGAGGCTCTGAGCAGCAATCTGTTCGACCGATTCACAATTGCCAGTATAGTCGATATAAGCTTCATCAACCCAAAGACAGGTGCGCAATGGCACCTTTGCTAGAATCGGTTGCAGTAAACAACGAGGTATAAGTTGGCCGGTAGGATTGTTGGGATTCACCAAGACTACCAGATCGTACTGGGTCTGGGTCATCCGCGAATGCAACTCGCCCACATCGATTCGGAAGTCATTAGCTCTGGAGAGTGCGAGACGTTCCGTTCGGCAGCCGATCACGCGATCAAGAATATGGGCATACTCGCCATACGTTGGATCGGGCAGAAGAACCCGCGACCCTTTCGTCAACCATTCGCGGAACGCCAAATAGATCAGGCTCGATGATCCCGCACCTACAACAATGGAATCTGTCGGAATGCCGCGCGTCAAGGCGATTGTCTGCACGAGTCCTTTGCTGTCTTGAGGCGGAGATGTTTTCAGCAGCCGGGAAGATACTCCTTTACTACTGACACAACTGCCGGTGCTGGAGGAAACCAAGCATCCAACACATCGGCATTGATAACTTTTGTGCTACGTTCCAGTGTCTTAAATGTTTCACCCACTGCCTCAAAGAACGCTCCGCCATGGTAACAGTGTTCTTCCACAAAAAATGGAATGTCGAGGCACCATAGGACGGACTTTTCCTGTTTGAGTAATGCGGTCGTAAATCGGGGCAACTGCTTTCGCAAGGATGAGATTGTTGCGCTCATCAGTTCGTATGTCACGGAACCAGCTTGTACATTCTGTCCAAGCATTTGTAACCCAGCTTTGCAATAAAAGCCAGACAGTTCTCGACGTCCAAGAGCAACGATTCTTGTTCCCCCCCGCGACTCGATCCACCGGAATGCAGCATACATCAGTAAACCAGCAAGTCCCAGACCTCGACGATGCACTGGAATTGTCAGTAAACGCACTTCATAAAGCGTCGCATCAATGGGAAAGGGCAAATCACTCCGAGAAAAATACTTGTCTATCGAATAACTGTCGTTGCCCGGTGGTGTAATGCTGACGAAGCCAACGATCTCAGTGTCAATCTTGGCAACAATATATTTGTTAAACTGGTCGAGTGGATCACTCAGTCGCTCTTCAAAGTTTGATGTGTGTTGAGCGAGTTCAGAGGCGTACACAGTATGGCGAAGATGATAGATACTCTTGCGATCAGCCTCTGAAGCGAATGTAACGCAAAGCCGATCCATTGTGATCTGCCTTTCGCGAACTAGGGCATCGGTCTCGCCCGCACTTTGGTCATCGTTACTCTTTGAACTCCGGCGACGACTGCCCATGGAGCGTCAGGAAGTTATATCTCGGAAGATGAGCCGGTTCCTACTTACCGCGCCTTCCCGGACTCAGCTCTTCAAACAGTGCCCAGTAGTGGAATTGGGCCGCTCTTATGTTCCCCTCCTTCATGCAGTCTCGAATCTCCCCTTCGCGCCATCGCCGTCCAGATTGTGGGGAAACGATAAATTCGCCCGGATACTTCTCCTGCAGCTCGTTCCACAGGTGAAATTGTTCGTCGGCTGTCAGAGGAGTGATGGTGCCAGTGTCGTCGATCCGGTGCATACTCCACAACTCCGCGAGCCCAACGATATCTGCAACAGGCCGATCATCGGGGGACACGTCCCATACCTGGTTGGTGCCGTCGATGCATCCCGTCAGAACCCGTCGGCCGTCCGGGCTGAATGCTGCTACCCTGATCTCACTGGCGTGTTGGAGTGGTGGGGAGAGGGCCTTGCCGGATTCCACATCCCACAACCGGGCGGACTTACCTGACCCGATCAGAACCAGTCGACCGTCCGGGCTGAACGTCGCGGACAGGCTTATATCGTCATGCTGAAGTGGAGGAGAAACTAGCTTTCCAGTGTTGCTATCCAACACCCGGGTCTTCCTGCCAGTCATGCTCCTTGTCAGAACTCGCTGACCGTCCGGGCTGAACGCCATCGGAGTTTCGTCGAAGAATTGGAGTCGCGGGGTAATGGCCTTCCCGGTATCCAGATCCCATACCTGGCTACTTAACGGACCCAGAGTCAGGACTCTCCTGCTATCCGAGCTGAACCCGACAATCATTGAGCCATCTCCGAGTGGTTGACGATCGGGAAAGGGGATTGCGATCTGGAGGGGTGAGGCTAAGGGCATTCCCGTCTCCGCATCCCACACCCGGGCGGTCCTTTCCTCGCCACCAGTCAGGATCCGCCGGCCATCCGCGCTGAATGACACTGACGTGATGCCAGCGTGTGGAATCAAGAAGAGTGGCTTTCCGGTGTCTGCATCCCACACCTGGGCAGCAGTCTCGCTCCCACTTAGTACCCGCCGACCGTCCGGGCTAAATGCCACCGCCCTGAGTTCGCTGGCGTGCTGAAGTGGAGGGAAGATGGCCTTTCCGGAGTCCGCATCCCATAGCCGAGCGGTCTTATCAGAACTTCCGGTCAGAACCCGTCGGCCATCCGGGCTGATTGCCAAGGACGTGACACCAGGAAGCAGGGGCCGTCCGTCTGGGCCGATTTTCTTCAATTGTTCGCCAGCGTGCTGGAAGGGCGGAGGGCGAATCTTGCGCGTGTCCACGTCCCACACCCAGGCGGTCCCATCATTGCACCTGCTCAGAATCCGCCGGCCTTTCGTGCTGAACGACGACTCGATAACGGTCATGGTTTGATAAAGGGGTGGACCCAGGGGCATTCCGGACTCGGTGTCCCACACCCGGATAGTCCCCTCCGAACTCTGAGTCAGGACCCGCCGGCCGTCAGGACTAAATGCCACCATCTTGATAGGATGCGTGTGCCGGAGTGTTGTGAGTGGCATTCCAGTCTCGGCGTCCCATACCCGGGCGGTTGTGTCCAGGCTTCCAGTGAGAACTCGCCGACCGTTCGGGCTAAATCTCACTGCCGAAACAAAGCTGTCGTGCTTGAGAAAGGGAGTGAGTGGCTTTCCGGTGTCAGCGTCCCAAATCTGGGCTGCAAAATTCCAACCCCCTGTTAATATTCTTCGGCTGTCTGGGCTGAATGCCACCGACGTT
>DASZJS010000560.1:0-3973 GCA_035947935.1 Gemmata sp.
AGCCCCGGACTCGAATCCACGCCGACGACAACGCCGCCAGCACCCAGCCGCTTCAGGATTCGCTTACTCAGACCACCAGGGCCACACCCCAGTTCCACCACGCGGTCTGTTGGCCGCACTTTCAGGTCATCCAGCAGCAACTCGGAGGGAATCGCGAAGTGACGATCCTGGATCTCCAATCGTCGCGCAGCTCGTTCCGATTGACCGAGAACATAACCAGTTGAATTGCTCATCTTGTGTCCTTCAGCATCAAAAGTCGTTGAAACGGCTCACCCAGTAGCTTTTCAATATAGGGCGTGACATTCCAGAATCGGCACATCGCCAGGTATTCCCCGATGTCTGCGGCTTCACCAATGGATGCTCCCCGAACTGCGCGAATCATGAGGTTACGTGCTGTGTGTTCGGTGCTGACAAACTCTACCACATCCGTGTGGTAACCCATGATCCGCAAAGCAAGTGCCCGAAACGCATCTGTCACGAGGTCGGTCGTCCGTTGGTGCAGAATCCCATGTCGCAACATGGGGCGAAGGACATCCGCTGTCTCATTAGGTCGGATCGCTTTGTTCAGGTTCTGGTGGCAACAGGGCACGCTGAGAAGCAGTTTTGCTTCGTTGCGGATGGCCTGCGCGATCGCATCGTCGGTTGCGGTATCGCACGCATGGAGGGCCAGAACAATATCGGGACGAACCTCGATCTCGCGAATCCGGCCACAGGCAAATGCAAGTTTACTCATACTGAGTCGTTCGGCCCGAGCGGTACTCTTGCGAATCACCTCTTCGTTCACATCCACGCCCGTGATGCGAGCGGGCAGTGCGAGAACATCGTTCAAATAATGGTACACCGCAAGTGTCAGATAACTCGACCCGCAACCGCAATCCAGGATTTCAACCTCGCGTCCGATGGATCGCAACTCGGCAGACTCCAGAACGTGAAGGAGGTGCTTGAGAAACTCATTGATCTGTGTGTACTTCGGCCGCATGGTCGGCCGAACCCGGCCATCAGTCGTGAGAATACCCATTGCTTCGAGAAGCCGATTCGCCCGCCCTTCGGGCAGAGGAACTTCTTTGGTACGATTGTGTGTTTCCCCGAGCGGAGACATGTTGCTTGAGTCAGATGAATTGGCCAACTCCCGCCGGCCGATTTGAACTCTTCCCTTTTTGGTGGTGCGGATGTCGATTTCTTCGCTCGTTGTCGAAAGGTGGATGCCGGCAAAGGCGATATTGACGAGTTCATCGAGGTGCGAATGAACTTCGTCCGGGCGGTAGTTCTTGGTGGTATCCTTGTGTGAATCGAAATAGGAGAATTGAAAGTGGCGTTCACTGCGGAGTTCGACCGGACGAATCACCACACGAACCCAGGGCGACGGCCCATCCTGACGAGCCGCACCGCTAAATGTTGCCCTGCGGAAAGAGAGTCCGAGGACAGTGTCGGTGATGAGCTTCCGCACTGTCTCATGATCGTGGTCCGAAATCCCCATAAACCTATCTTATGCCCGACAGGGGATTCTCAACTGGGTCGAGTTCATTTGGGCGTAACAGACCTACCGAAGGGAAAACAACAAATCCATTTATAGCATTCGACAAATACAATTTTTCCCTTCCTAACTCCCCGGCTATCTTGCTGACGTGGCGTGTGTGGCTCGAAACTTTGATTCATGCGATGGTGTTGCTATGACACGTTTTCTGATGGTCACGGTATTGGCTTTGGTGTTCGAGGCTTCGGCATGGGCGGGCGGCTTACCACCAGTGTATGTCGTGGTGGACAAGGTAGTCCTGGAGCCTAACGCGGATGCACCTGAAAGAATCAGGATCGAGGGTAGCTTCGTCCGTTTCGAGAATGGCAAGGAGTACATATATGGCAAGCCGGTTGAGGGCTACGTCTACCTGAGTCTTGAGCCGGGCAAGGAGAAGGAGTGCCGGGAAGAGTGGACCAAGTGGCAAAAGGCAGCCGGGACAGGCAAGGTCGTAGCCGTCGGCTCCAGCCTCAATGCTGGGTCTTTCCTTACGGTAAAGATTCGCAAGCTTGACGAGAAAACGGATCGCCCGGACGCCGCGTACACCACAGACTTACTGAATCATTTCGGCAACACGTTTCCTGATGGCGAGTGGGAACTTGAATCCCCCGTCAGTGACTTGTTAGCCTTCGCCAAAGCCCGGAAGCAGCCAAAGCCGGAGAAAAAATAACATTTCAATATTGCATAAGCCACACGATTGGATCGTGTGGCTTATGCAGTGGTTTCGCTACTATTGCTTTTGGCTCACTGATTGAACAGGAAGCCTTTACTGTTCAGAAGTGCCCAGATGATGTTCTCGTAGGCGGCTTTCACGGTTTTCGTCGAGCGATGCTTCTCAATGTGTTCGAGAGCCAAGTCGAGTTTTTCCTTGCTCGGCTTGCTACCAACAGCAAGGAGAAACAACTCGGTGACCTTCTCGGCATCCGGGCGAGTATCCTTCACGAGTTGGTCGGCACGGCCCCCAATCCGTGCGATCTTGTCCTGCACCTCCTGACTGTTCAACAGATGCAATGTCATCGCCAGGCTGGCCTCGTTCACCCGCTCGCACTCGCACGCACTGATCCGCTGCGGACGTCCGGTCACATCCAGGAAGTACGACTGGAACGATTCATCGGGTAACATGATCGCCCGGCTCGGAGCGAACTTGTCCGCCGGCAAACCTGGGAAGGCGCTCGCACTATCGGTCAATTTACAGACCGCATCGAAGAGGACCTCCGACTGGAGCCGCTTCGGGTAGTATCGAGCGAACGACTGCCGGTCGGCTGCATTGAACTCGTTAGGCTGAGCAGAGAGTTGATACGTGCGGCTCTTGCAGATCGTCTTGACCAGTGCCTTGAGGCTGAATTTGTTGTCGATCAGAGTCTGGGCCAGTCCATCGAGCAATTCGGGATTCGATGGTGGGTTCGTTACACGCATGTCGTCGAGCGGATCGACGATGCCACGGCCAAAGAAGTGTGCCCAGTAGCGATTCGCGACCGCCTTCGCGAAGAACGGGTTCTTCGGGCTGGTCATCCAGTCGGCGAACTTTTGCCTGGGATCTTCATCGGTTACAGATGGCATGGGTTCGCCATCGAGTGGCTTCATGGGAGAAGTCTGGCCGGTGCGCTTGTTCTGCACCCCTCCAGTGGCCTTGACGAACAGAATTTGCTTCTGGTTTTGCTGGCCCTGGACAACCTTCCCGGGAATCGGAACAGCCTTCGTGCCTACTCGGCCGAAGAATGCCGCGACTCCCCAGTAATCGTCCTGGCTCCATCGCTCGAATGGGTGATGATGGCAGTTGGCACAGGCCAGCCGCTGACCCATGAACACCTGACTCACATCATCCACGAAATTCTCGGGTGTCTTAACCTCCTTGTACCAAACCGTCGGCGGCGATTTCGACTCATCGCCCACAGCACAAACGATATCGCGGACGAACTCATCGTAAGGCTTGTCGGCGGCGATCGCTTCTCGGATCCAGGTGTGGAACGCGAACGTACCATAAGCCCGGTCTGGCTGATTTCGCCGCTTGACCCTGAGGATGTCGGCCCACTTGTTCGCGAAGAAGTATGCGTATTCTGGTGAATCCAAAAGTCTGTCAACCAGTTTGTCCCGCTTGGCCGGATCCTTATCGGCAAGGAACGCGGTGATCTCAGCCGCATTGGGAAGCGTTCCCGCGACATCAAGGTAAACCCGACGGATGAACACCTCATCAGAACACAATTCCGATGGAGAAATGTTCAACTCGCGCCACTTCTTGGCGGTCGCCTTGTCGATGACGTTTTGCTCGGGAATGTTGAACTTGACCTGTTCCCCAGGACGAGGAACGACTGCACGGAAGACAGCCATATTGCCCTGAAATCGGGCCATGACACCTGCCTGACCGGTCAATGAGAGCGTGCTGACCACCCCGGACTCATTGACGGAGGCAATGTCTGTATCGTTGGATTCAAACTGTGCCCGACGGGTGACATCTTCCAC
>DASZJS010000561.1:0-3882 GCA_035947935.1 Gemmata sp.
TCAGACCCATCACTACCGATCCCAGCACATCGATCTCATCGGCGATCACCTCGATGCGGTCGGGGATGAAACCCGTGATGTTCGCCCAGGTGGCATCAGGAGCCATCCGAAGGAAACCGGTGGCTACAAGATTGTCGTAAAGAGCCTGTGTGATTTCGGGAGCATGTTCGTAATCGGCCAGTTCATCGCCAGCGAGTTGTTCCAGGAGGAAGCGATCGTATGGCTTGTCGCTGTTGAATGCGCGGATGACGTAATCGCGATAACGCCAGGCCTGCGGCCGCGGAAGGTCTTGCTCACGCTTTCCCTCCGAATCTGCATACCCCGCGAGATCGAGCCAGAACCGCCCCCACCGCTCACCATAACGAGGCGAAGCCAGCAGCCGATCGACCAGCTTTTCGTAGGCCTCTGGAGACTTGTCCGCGAGAAACGCTTTTACTTCGGCAGGTTCAGGCGGAAGCCCGGTCAGATCGAGGTAAACCCGTCGGATCAGGGTGGCACGATCGACCTCGGGGGCAAAGGTGAGTCCTTTTTCCTCCAGTTTCTGGAGGATGAAATTGTCGATCGGATTGCGGAGTCGGGTCGGGTTGCGGACGGTCGGCACCGTCACAGCCCGCGGCGATTGGAAGGCCCAAAACTCCCGATCTTTCTCACTCACAAGCGCATCGAGCGTCCGGGTGGCCACGTCGGGTTCCACCGCCACCTCGGGTGCCCCTGCGGCGATCCAACGGGTCAGAATTTCTGTCTCGCTCTTTTCAATCGGTTTCACGCACGCTTCGACGAGTCGGGTTGCCGGCGGCATCTCACCGGCATTGATCTTCTTGAGCAGGAGACTTTCCGCAGGCTTGCCGGGAACGATCGCTGCGCCCGATTTGCCTCCATGAAGCATCGCGGCCTTCGTGCGCAGGTCTAGCCCGCCTTCCTGTCGGTGTCGTCCGTGGCACGAGGTGCAGTGACGAAGCATGATCGGGATCATGTCGTGCTGTGTGATCGCCGCTGCGAGCGTTGGGGTGGTTTTGGTCGATCCGTCCGAAGTGTCCTTCGCTCCTTCGGTAATCCATCGCTGAAGAAGTGCGAGTTCCGATACACTTAAGGGGTCTTTCTTGGCAGGCGGCATCTCGCCACCGTGGACTTTTTCGTAGAGCAGACTTTTCTCGGGCTTGCCCGGAACAATGACTTCCCCGGATTCGCCTCCTTTGAAAACGGCATCCAGCGTTCGCAAATCCAGATCGGCTTTTCGGACTTTCTCCCCGTGGCAGCGGACACATTTTGCCTCGAATAGCGGTCGAATGTCCTTCTGGAAGGATAGCATTCCTGTGGGCTGTTTGCTTTTCGGCTTTTCAGGCTCCGCGGCGACGGGGCGATCCGTTACCATCCCCAGAATGAGGATTGCGAAGAGAAGGAATGTGAAGAATCGCCAGCGCGGCATGAGAACCTCGCGTGACCGCAAGTGTATCAGGGGAAGGTGCATCCAGCGGAATGATCATTCTACCAAACTACATGAGCTTCTCGACAGGAAATAGAGGCGCAATTAAGGGTCAAGTTGGATTTGAGATTGGAAATGGGAGGTTTCAACTGAAACAAGTCGGCTGGAGTTACTTCGTTCCCCCCATCCGAGCAATGGAGGCGGCGGCATTCCGCGTCAACTCCGCTCCGGGGGCACCTGCTACCAGCCCACTCAACACCTTCCTCGCCTCAGCGCTGCCGATCCGCTCCAGCACCTCGACGGCTCGGGCCGCCCGCAACCGCTCACCCGTCAGCTTTGTGACATCGACTCTCGCGAGGATCGTCTGAAGCCGCGTGCGAACTTCCGGCGACTCGGACTTTCCTGCTGCTTCACGGAGTTGATCGACCACCGCCGGGGCAAAAACGGCCAATTCCTTCGATGCCCCTTCTCGATCCTGAAATTCGGGGCTGCCCAGCTTCTGAATCAGCGCAGCAACGACCTTGGCGTCTACGAACGCCACCGGTTTCACCCCCTCGGCCACAAGGCGGACTGCGGAGGTCGGGTCGCCAGCCAGGTAGCGGATTGCCGCGAAGCCTTTCCCAGCATCTGGAGATTCCAGATCTGCCCAGGCTGTATCCACGTTTTTCGGTGGCGGAGCGGAGGCGAGCCGTGTGCCTGTTACATCCCAGATCAGGAGTGTGTGGTCGTCCGCGAATGAGCAGAGTCGGGTTCCATCTGGGGAAAACTTCACACCCAGCGCTGCATCAACATGTCCCAAGAAGCGGAACCGATCCGACCCGGTCGCCACTTCGTATACATGAACCTCTCCCAGGCTGTACGCCACAGCCAGTGTCCGTCCGTCTGGGGAAAAGTCCAATCCCATCACGTCCCGAGCATCCAACTCCTTTGTTACTGGAACCGCCAGAAGCCGTATCTCCCGCCCGGTGAACGCATCGGCGAGCCGGATTATCCCCTCATCATCAGCGAGGGCAATGAGCTGCCCGTCGAGCGACACGGCCGCTGCACTCGACCGTCTTCCACCCACGACCAGTCGGACTTCGTCCCGGCCGGTTGCGAAGTCGATTACGCGGGTGCCGGCCTTGTAATCCCGAACCAGCATCCGTTGGCCGCCTCGGATGAACAAGATCTGTAGAGTAAGATCGGCCGGGTGTAAGATGGTGCGGGCCTCCTTTCGCCCGGCCACATCCCACACATGCAATGCTTTCTCTCCGCCGGTCACCAAAAACTGACCATCCGGGGAGAACGCCAGCGCATAAACCATCCTGTCCTTGGCCTCGAACGAGTGGAGTTCCTTGCCGGTCGCGGCGTTCCACAGGCGGGCCGTCCCATCCTGGCTGCCGGTGGCGAGCAGGGATCCGTCTGGGCTATAGGCGACGCACTCAATTCCAATCTGATGCCCGATAAGGTCAAGCACCTTCCGCCCGGTTACCGAATCCCACACCCGACCAACGTTGTCCGCATACCCAGCACCCGAGGTTACCCACTTGCCATCCAGGGACCAGGCGACGCCCGAGATCGCGTACCGATGTCCGCCGTAGTCGTCGAGCGGCTTCCCGGTCTGTGGATCCCAGACGCTCACACCATTCCCATCAGCCACGTACAGCCGCTTGCCGTCCCCTGTGAAGACAAGTTGCTCGATGCGAGAGGTGTTGGCCTGAATGTCCCGGACTTTCTTGCGCGCGACCACATCCCACAACCGAATCGTGCTCCTATCGTCGATCCCTGCAAGCGTCTTACCATCCGACGAAAAGGCCAGCTCTCCCACCCCGTTCGGTTTTGGCTGGTAGGGAGGCAATTCAGGGAGCTCTTTCCCTGTACTTACCTCCCAGACTCGGACTTTCTTCGCCGCGCGATCTTCCTTGGCTAACAGCTTTCCGTTCGGGGACAGAGCGACCGCTTCGTCGCGCTGATTGTTCCCCAGGAGTTGGAGCAGGAGTTTCGCGCCCGCCACGTCCCACACACGAACCGCAGCGTCATTGCCGTGGAACGCCAGGATTTTCGAGTCGGCGGAGAACTGGAAGGGGTGGATCGGGGGCGGGCCGACATCCTCAAAGAGGTCTCTCCAACTCTTTGTCTCATTGTTCCAGACGCTCAGTATGAATCGAAACTGTCCGGGAGCCCTGTTCTCGCCCCGAATGGTGACCACCGTCTTGCCATCAGGGGCGACGCAACTGCTATCCGCTGCAGCCCACGGCAGGAGTCGGATTTCCTCGCCTGTGACAGGATTGACGAGGCGGATACGTTCCTTATCTTTCTCCCACACCACGGCCGCGAGCGTACTCCCGAATGTTGTGAAAGTGAACGGATTGACCGCCTTGGTCAGGCCGCCCCAGAGAGGCACAGGCCGCCCAGTCTCCCCTTCCCACAACCGATTCTCTTGGCGCCCCTGCGACAAGACCAGCTTGCCGTCCGGGGCC
>DASZJS010000562.1:0-2350 GCA_035947935.1 Gemmata sp.
GCGATCATGTTGATTCCTTTCATCGCAAGTCGGCTCGCCCGTGGAGATGTTGGCAATACCGTGTTTGCGATAGCTGCAGTCGCGACCCGTACGGCTAGAACAGTCTTGAGTTCGAGCGGGTCCTCACAAGCCTCGCCTGCCGGTCCTCCCCCAACAATGTCGGAGCCCGGCCCACCAACCGGCAGTGGGCCGGGTTCACTCGGGCTCAGTGTGGCAGGGCCCAGCATGCCTGGGAATAGTGGAGTGCTCGCGGAATCAAAACCCCCGGCACCGATGACTGTTGAACCGGGAGTCGCGACAGCAGGTTCTGCATGAGAAATGGGAGCGGCCGGAGCTGTCATGGCCGTTTGAGTTGCGCAGCAGGCGCGGTGAGGAGATGGATGGAATGATCCGGATGAAGACGGAACCGATATCAAGGACTGGTCCCGAAATTACTGCCTTCACAAAGTACTACGAACACGATGGCATGCTTCGGGCGTACGCCAACCGGGCCATGTTTCTCGCCATACTATTTGGAGTAATTTCACTCGGATCACTGGGGTTCGCAATCTACGTTCGCATCCAGCCGCCTACGATCATTCGCGTTGATAAAGATGGCGACGCGATGGTGGTTGGGGCAAGCAGCGGACGAGACCCGGCGGCCAAGCTAGCCGGCCTGCTCTCGGCGGACGCAGCCGAGTCAGCGGCATCGAATTCGGCCGCCCCCACGGATCTCGAGGGAAGGGCCGTGCTTCGCCGGTTTCTCCAACACTATCTTTCCTATACGCCTGATTCCGCCACCCGCAATCTTGCCGAGTCTCTCAACATGATGACCGCCAACATGCGGAAACTCACCATGGACAAATTGCGGGACGACGACACCATTGGGAAGATTCAGCAGGATCAGATCATCTCGGACTTCCGAATTCGATCGATCGAACGATCCAAGGATGCCCCGTGGAGTTACGTGGTTTTTGGCGTGAAAGAAATTCACCGCATCAAGAACGGGACCGAGGTAACCGATCGGATCGTGGGTCAATACAACCTGCGCCTAGCGGAAGAACGGCGCACCGAGTTGAACCCCAGTGGACTGCTGGTTGCGGACTACTCCGAGCAGCAGATGGTGGGAGATCGCGACAACAGTCTTCTGCAGAGAAGCGAATTGGGCAAGTGAAATCACGAATGTGGGAAGGACCAAGATGGCGAGCATGACTGCATCACCACCCGAGGATAGAACAATCCAAGCGAGCAATCGCCCGGCCGGCAAGGGGGTTCGGCGGGCGCGCCACTCAGGTGACGAGGAGACGATCTTAGGAGCCCGCTTCTTCTTGCCCAAGTCAGGCACCGGAGACCACGCCCCTGAACTCGGGCGCGAATGCCCGACTGAAGGTGAAGCAAGAGTGGAGGCGCTCAAATTGGGCGTGACCTACTACAGCGTCCAAGAGTGGCGCCCGGTCGCCGATTTTGCTGGGAAGAATCCCGAACTCAAGCGGGAAGCCGTCGCAAGGAAAGGAATGGGGTAGCGAACCAGACGAGTTTTGCATTCATAGCACGAGGTTTCATGACAGACGGTGGTCTGTAGTGAGCGATCCACAAGCTGATTGTGGATGAGTGCTGGTCCGGTTCTTTCGCGAACCTGGCCGGGAACCTGAAACGTTTTCGACCAGGACAGCAAAGGGAACCGCACGAGCGACCCTCCGATCTGTTCTGGTTTTCAGGCAGAAAGGAGGAAGAGAAATGGTGAAGCAACGGTTTCTCACGCATTTCAAACCGTGGCTTATTGCCGTATGTAAAGCCGGTGCGCTAATCGTGACGTATCAACTTCTCGATCAGATCCGCACACGGCTTCAACATCCGCCTCTCAACATCTCCGATGTCGTGAAGGCGGCAACGATCGCGCTCTTTGCGCTCGCGTTACTTTGTGCATGTTGGGCGTGGGGAGAGTGGTGCTGTTTCAAAATGCGCAGGTTTCGCGGGTGGTGGAGCTACAAATTAGCTTTCGCTACCCAACACAACCAGCGGAGATTAGGAACTTCGAGACCGTGAGGAAAGTGTGAGCTAAGCAATCCAACTCGTGGGCCTGGCGCTTCGCTGCCCGGCCGAAAAGTCATTTCACCGTTTTCGGCAAGGGACAGCGAGGGGCGGACACGAGCCTCCTTCTCTGTCCTTTGCCTGACAGAAAAGGAGATGAGGTATGTCACACGTGGAGCACAATACGATGCCGATCCTGGCGCTCGAACTTGACCGCGAGGGTCACATTTCCAGGAAAACCATGAGACTCGGTCGTCAAGAAACGCTAACGAACACGTTGCTTCAGGGATTCTGTCCAGGGGTCCGCGTGGCCACAGTAGATGTGCCAACCGAACCTCTG
>DASZJS010000563.1:0-9907 GCA_035947935.1 Gemmata sp.
GGCTGCATCGGCGGATGGCTCGCGACTCGCCGTCGGCGATCAACACTCACTTCGCATCTACGATGTGAAAACCGGGAAACAATTGCTCGAACAACCAGGTTCTTTCCTGGGCGCGGAGATGAAGTTCAGCCCGACTGCCGATCGCCTGGTAGTCTGGTCCCACGCTGGAACGAAAGTCTCGATCTATAGTATCGACTCAAACGCAAAACCCCAGGCATTCGATGGTGGCCTGTCTACACCGACCTGCGCTGCGTTCAGTCCGACTGGCACGAGTCTGGCAGTAGGTTATTTGGATGGGACAACGCTAATCTGGGATCTTGCTGCGAAGCCCTGATCGAGGGCGTTCCGCCCCAGGTTCCTGGAATGCCCCCATCAACCTCGGTTGTGGTTGATGGGGGATTGTTCAACAATTTGCACGTCAAACAATTTCTCAATAAGCTCGTCTTCTTCCAACTCACAATCAACAACCAACCAAGGCCAAAAACGAATTGGAACAATTCAGGCAGCAAGCGAGTGATTTCCCCATTCACCCGAACACCGACGACAGGCACAAACCCCGCCAATTACCAAATGTACGATATGTGACAATCGGGGTCGCCACGAGGGTTGATGTGCGGTAGACTTCCGACTTACGCCCGATCCCCCGGACGGCCGGGCCTTCTTACTTACCCGGTCGTTTCCATGCAGACAGCTCAGACGGTCGCGTCACCCGCGGCCGGTTCGATATTCGTCGCGTTGTATCGCGCTTCGCGGATCGCAATATCCCTCTCTCCCCTGATCCTGGTGCATCTGGCCCTGTTCTCGATTCCGTTCATCGACTTCTCGTGGTGGTATCTGCTGATGTTCGTGGTTGTGACCCGGTTCATCGGGCTGGGCATCACCGTCGGGTTCCACCGCTACTTCTCGCATCGTTCGTTCAAGACGCAGCGATGGTTCCAATTCCTGATCGCCGCGGCCGGGAGTGCTGCTCTCCAAAAGGGGCCGCTCTGGTGGGCGATCCATCACCGCCTCCATCACCGCCATTCCGACACCCCCGACGACCCACACTCACCGGTAGTCGATGGCTTCCTTTATGGACACTGCGGGTGGCTCTTCGCCCGCGACCTGATGCACCCGGACGAGAAAGTGGTTCACGATTTGACGAAGTACCCCGAACTTGTCTGGCTCGATCGCTTCTGGATGATCCCGGGCTTATTGCTGGCCGCGGCCTGTTTCGCGGTTGGCGGGTGGGGTGGGCTTGTCTACGGATTCTGCTTGAGCGTAGTCGTTCTCTTTCAGGTGACGTTCGCTGTGAATTCGATTGGGCATCTCTATGGCCCACAACGATTCGAGACTGGCGAGGGTAGCCGGAACAACTTGATCCTCGGGTATCTGGCGATGGGGGATGGGTGGCACAACAACCACCATCGTGCCCCGACATCGGCTCGGCATGGATTCGCTTGGTACGAGTTCGACTTCAGCTATCTGACAATCCGGTTCCTGGCGCTACTGCGGCTGGCGTGGGATGTGAAGCAACCACCGCCGGGCTTGATGCCTGGAAAAGGACATTTGTCACCGGTTCCTGCACCTATGCCAGTGGAACCTGAGTTGACTGCGGCCGGGTGAACATCGGAGGAGTCTCCTCCCTCCCAGTGACTTGTCTGATGATGGCGTGGGCGCAGCAACGGACTTACGCCCTTCTGGAACCCTTTTCCACGATCAACAGATCCCCAAGCGAACCGGCGAGATCAAGCCTCGCGTACGGAGAAGGTTTGCAAGTCTCTTGCAGCTCTCGACATAATTGTTTTCTCGTTGGTTACCCAATCGCCGATTCGTAGTTCAAAGTTGACGAGTTCCAAGTTCACAACGACAGGCAGTTATTGAACGTAAAGGGAAAAGCCTACGCTCAGAAACTGCTTTTCAAAGCTCACACTGGAATATCCAGTAAGCCGCGCACGCCGGCCATGGACAAGTTTGCAGCCTCACTAACCGTCTTTCTGTGGTTTCAGAAAATGGGCTTCAGACTGCTGCAAGCAAAGGACTACGAGGGTTGTTTCCGTGACCAGCGTGAGCAAAACCGAAATGCAAACGGAACGGCAGCCCTGGGGAGTTACCGGCTGGACGATCGTTATGGCCGTATTTCTCGTTGGGTTTGTGGCTTTTCCGCTCCGGACAGTTGGCGCGAACTTCGATTATCTTCCCGGCGACCCAGCCGACAACCGCCTGAACAACTACATTCTGGAACACGGGTATCGCTACATGACAGGGCGGGTCGATTCATTCTGGGACGCCCCGATGTTCTACCCGACTCTGAAGGCGACTACACGGTCAGATGCACATCTTGGGATGCTCCCGATCTACGCTGCCTTGCGGATAATTGGGTACTCTCCCGAGTGTGCGTTCCAAGGATGGTTCCTGATTCCGTTTATCCTTAACTTCGCCACCTCGGCCTGGGCCATCCGGAGACTCGGGTTCGGCCCGATCGCTGTTGCCACCGGAGCATATACGTTCACCTTTCCTATCTCTGTGGCTGCTCAAACATTGCATGCACAGTTGTTTCCCCGATTCTTGATGGCGCCAGCCGTTGTCTTTGCATGGGAGTTCCTGCGAACGCCGCGTACCTGGCGGCTGGGTGCAGTGGCAGCGTGTTGGGTTGGTCAGACATATCTGACTGTTTATATGGGCTACTTTTTGGTTCTTCTTCTGCTGGTCGGATTCGCGGTTACTCTGGCCCGATTTGGAAGACAATTACCATGGCGCGAGTTGCTCTTCCCCGGTTGGCGAGTCTGGTCCGGACGTGTTGCGGTGATTGCTGCGACGGGAATCGCGATTTTTCCGCTGATGTGGGCTCATGGCCGCGGTGTAGGCACGCTCAGCAAGGAGCATTTTCTCGTCTTTGCCCCTCGCCCTGGAGCGTGGCTTACTCCACCAGTCCATGCTGGGACGTACCCTGAGTTGGCCGATATAACCGGGCTCGGAACATGGGAAGTTGCCGAACAACAACTGTGCCCCGGGTTCACCTCGATACTTGCGGTTGGACTCGGGCTAATAGTCCTCTTTCGTCCGAACACGGTCGGTGATCGGTGGTCGGTTGTTGCCGTGGCTGCGTGGTCGGCCATCCTGCTGGCGTTGCTTGTGACTCGCTATGGGACATGGTGGCCATATGAATCGCTGATCGGACTTCCCGGTGCAGGAGGGGTCCGGGCGGTCGGACGGGTGGTGTTCGTAATCATGTTCCCTGCGGCTGTGGTGGTGGGAGCGTTCGCAGAGAGAATCGTCCACGCAACAGCGTCGATGGGTCGGAGGCTTACCGCAATCGTTGCCCTCCTGGCATTTCTTGCGGTTGTGTCGGATCATTGGCTGGTTTCGACGACTGGATCGACGGCGAGCAAGTGGAAGGCCATGCGCTATTCGCGGGAAACGGCCATTACCTGGCAGAACAAGGTTGCAGAGGCGATACGTCAGCATCCATCCCCCACCGCGGTTCACGTATTCCCATCGGCAACCCCAAGCGGAGGACTTGGGGTGCAACTTGAGGCGATGCGAGCCTCGCAAGACTTGGGACTTCCGTGTGTGAACGGGTGGTCGGGCTATTCTCCCCAGGGCTGGGACTACATCACCTTTTTTCCCAGCTATCGCGCACTTATGAACTGGCTGACGAGTACAAACAACCTTACACCTGAGCAATTGACTGGCCTGGTCGTGGTCGGCGAACCCCAAGCCGATGCCGATCCAGCCTACGAGGCTGCGATGCGAGCAGCATATCCTCCCCAGATTGTGCCCTAGGCGGCACATTCTTCCGAAGTTAGGGTTCATGTTGAAGGAGGACGTATTGTTCCCACTTCGCGCCGAAAGCGGCCTTCAGCCACTTCATATCGTCGAATGCCTTGATCTTCACCATCCAGTGATCGATCCCTTGCAGACAACACCCTCGGCCACGCCCCTCTGGCCTTCGCGCACCATTTCCAGAAATGTGCCCTTGAGTTTCCACATGGGTTCCCAGAAGATCGAATTATCACTCAAGCGTTTTCCTAACGTCAATTCCTGACAAACCTTGTACCCAGTTTTAATAATTTGTGTTTGTTTGGCTGCTTCAGGCCAAGGCTGGTGTATCAGGTCACTGGGGGAGTTTACCGTTTACCGATCGCTTGCCTACCCAAACCGCAGACTGCGCATTATGCCTATCCCATACAACTCGCAAAACCGATCCCAAATAATGAGTCACCGCCGGTTCTCAGGATGTGTTCTATATTTGTACGGGACGATTCCGTAACGATCCGAGGAATACGCTCGCCATGCGGTTCATCATCGCCAACGAGTTCTATCAGCAGATGCTCCAGATGCCGTACCACACAGCGGACTGTTACGTCCGCCCTGGTGAGTACCTGCATCATATGTACATCGATGGAGTCAAGTACACAGTTGCGCCTGCCGTAATCGATGGCCTTGCCGTGGCCGAGTCGAAAGGGGATTCGGAGGCAATTGCCCATCTCCAGCTTCACAAACTGCACTTCGAGAGCTTGCTTGCAGATGCCGAACGCACCGGCACGCTGACCGAAGAAGTGACTTTGCTCGGCGATGCGCCCCCCACCGATGAAGAAGGGCTCCCGCCAACGGGGAATGCCTACGTTCCTCGCATTCCCAGCCGGTGGGAAGATCTGGGTCTCGATCTCCCGTTACTCTTCGAGCTAACCCTCCGCACCATTTACACTCGAGGGCATCTGACCGGCGGGGAACTCGCAAACGAACTGGCGATTCCGTTCCCGGTTCTGAACCCGATTCTCCAGGCGATGCGGAAACAAACCCTCGTGGATATCGTGGCCCAGCGCGGCAACAGTGGCGATGCCAGCTTCGTCTACGAAATCAAACCTCCCAAGGGCACTTCGGCCCTTCAGGATGCCCTCGACAAGACCACATACGTCGGCCCCACACCCGTACCCTTCACCGATTATGTCGAATCGGTTCTTGCCCAGACGGTCAAGCGACTCACTGTAACCCGCCGTAGCATCCGTAAGGCGTTTGAAGATCTCATCATCACCGACGAGGTTTGTAACGAGATCGGCCCAGCCATCAACTCCGCACAGTCGATCTTTTTCTTCGGCTACCCGGGTAATGGGAAGACCAGCATCGCCGAGCGAATTACCCGGCTGATGGGCGATGCCATCTACGTTCCCCACGCCATTGAAGCCGGTGGGCACATCATCAAGGTGTACGACCCGATCCAGCATACCCAGGTGGCCGATGAGGACGCCAACGTCGATATGACCGAAACGATCCTCAAGCGAGGCGGGCATTTCGATCAGCGGTTCATCCGTGTGAAGCGACCAACAATCGTCGTTGGCGGCGAATTGACTATGCCGATGCTCGACTTGAAATACAACCCAGTTGGGAAGTTCTACGAAGCTCCGCTCCAGATGAAGGCAAACGGCGGCATCTTTATGATCGATGACTTTGGCCGCCAGCAGGTCCGGGCGATGGATCTGCTCAACCGCTGGATCGTTCCACTCGAAAAGAAGTACGACTACCTCAATACCGTTTCGGGAACGAAGGTTGAGGTTCCATTCGATCAGTTGCTCATCTTCAGCACCAACCTCGACCCACACCAACTGGCAGATGAAGCGTTTCTCCGGCGAATCAAATTCAAAATCGAGGTTCGCGATCCCGATGAGGCCCAGTTCCGTCAAATCTGGCAACTCGTCTGCAAGGGAAAACGCGTGGAACACGATGAACGCGGCGTTGAGTACCTGATCCAGAAGTGGTACAAACCCTTTAAACGTCCATTCCGGATGTGCCAACCGCGGGATATTCTCGACCAGATGATGTCGATCGCCAAATATAATATGGAACGAGTGAACTTCAGCCCCGACCTCATCGATACCGCCTGCGAGACCTACTTCATCAGTCAAGTGCAGAAAAACTTCGGGGCGAAGATGTAGGTGAATTATTCTGCGGTCAATAGTCCATAGTCATTAGTCCTTGGGATTGCCCATTCGTCAAGGAAAGATGGCTTGATCAGGCCGAACTCGATGGACTATGGACTATGGACTATGGACCAATAACCACACGTCTAAAAGCCGAAGCATTGCGGCACGGTTTTTCCCTTTCCGGTATAGCTCCTGCGACAGAAGCCGATGGCTTCGCGCGCTATCAACAATGGCTCGAAAAAGGGTATGCCGGGGAGATGGATTACCTCCACCGGCTCGGCCCACCCCGACAACATCCCGCTTCGATCCTCGAAGGTGTGCGGTCGGTGCTGATGCTGGGGATGGAATATGGAGAACGCGGAACGCGGAACGCGAAATGCGGAACGGAAGAAGCAAAGACAGAAGAAGGCTTTGTTTCTTCCGTTCCGCATTCCGCGTTCCGCGTTCCGCGCTCTGGTCGCGTGGCCTCCTACGCCGCGGGTCCGGACTATCACCGGTTTGTGTGGGATCGGATCAACTCTCTTTCTGACTGGCTCATGGCGGAGGTGCCTGGCTGCACGGCACTGGGAGTTGCGGATACTGCTCCGCTGCTGGAACGCGACTTCGCACGCCGCGCGGGGCTTGGCTGGGTCGGCAAGAACACCATGCTCATCAATCCCCGGCGAGGCAGTTACTTCTTCCTCGCTGCGGTTCTGACCGACCTCGAACTCCAATTTGATGTGGCGTTCACTGGTTCACATTGCGGCACCTGTACCGCGTGCCTTGATGCCTGCCCGACGAAAGCGTTTCCCGAGCCGTTTGTCCTTGATGCAACCCGGTGCATCAGTTACCTCACCATAGAACTTCGTTCGGAAATTCCTGTCGAACTTCGAGAGCCGATCGGGAACTGGTTGTATGGCTGCGACGTGTGCCAGGAGGTGTGTCCGTGGAATCGCAAGGAATCGCCTGGGCCAATCGCCTTCCCACACGATCCGAATTTGGAGTGGCTCGACCCGGCGGAATTGTTGGGACTGGATGCGGATGCTTACCGGGTGCGATTCAAGAAGACTTCGCTCTTCCGAAACCGTCGGGCAGGACTTTTGCGAAACGCGGCAATTGTACTGGGGAACGGTGGAGACGATCGCGCGTTGCCAGTGTTGGAAAAGGCACTGACCGATCAGGAGGAACTGATTCGCGAAGCCGCTAGTTGGGCCATTGACAGAATTCGTCAGCGGATGTCTTAGCGTATCGGGGAATCCTGGACCCCAGAGGTCAATACAACGGTCCAGATGGCGATAGCTCACTAGCCTTTTGAGGTTGATCGGAGACCACGTCATTGGGTTCGGTTTCAACAAGCATCGCTTATGAGTCCGCCTGCGGAGCAATGAAGATGCAGATCGTTGCGGCCATCCTTGGCCTCGCCCTCATCGTGTTTGTCCTGCTCGAAGTGTTTGAGGCTCTGGTGTTGCCTCGGCGCGTGCTGCGACCGTTCCGCTTCACTCGTCTCTACTACCTGTCCACCTGGCGGGTGTGGGCATCCGCAAGCCGACTCTTTCGTAACAGCCACAGTCGTCAAACTTTCTTGAGCATGTTCGGTCCTCTGTCCCTCGTCGTACTCTTTGCAATCTGGGCTACCGCGCTGATTGTGGGGTTTGGATTCGTCCATTATGGTTTCGCCCCACATGGTGGAACCGTGGCAGACGCGATGTATCTGAGTGGCACAACTTTTTCCACACTCGGGTACGGGGATTTGACACCAGCCACATCGGCAGCCCGGGCGCTATCTGTTGTGGAGGCCGCGACCGGGTTCGGGTTCTTCGCTGTCGTCATCGCGTACCTCCCGGTTCTGTATCAGGCGTTCGGTCGCCGGGAGGCATTCATCGCCCTTCTCGACGCCAGAGCCGGGTCGCCACCTGCGGCAGGGCGTATGTTCATGCGGATTCCACCCACTGGGGACGGCGGGGCTTGCCTGATGAGCTTTCTGACAGAAGCTGAGCGCTGGGCAGCCGAGCTGCTTGAGGGGCATTTGTCGTTCCCGGTCCTCGGTCAATATCGGAGCCAGCACGATAACCAGTCTTGGCTTGCCGCTTTGGCTTGCACCCTTGACGCTACTGCACTTCTGCTGACGGTTGTTGAGGGAGGCAATCGGACACAGGCACGGCTGACCTTCGCGATGGCCCGGCATGCCGTGGTGGATCTCGGGTTGGTTATCCGTAAGCAGCCAAAAGCTCCGGTCGAGGACCGACTCCCACCGGCACGTTTAACTGAACTGCTGACGGCCCTGCGAGTAGCGGGCCTGGGTGTTCGGGACGATGACGAGGCACGGGCCAAGCTGGCCGACTTGCGGGGGTTGTATGAGCCGTTCGTTGCTGGACTTGCCAGCTACTATCGGCTGACGGTCCCCGAGGTCTGGCCTATCAACGAGGGGCCAGACAACTGGCGAACGAGCGCGTGGGTCCGGCGTGCGGATCCACTCACCTCGCTCGGCGTAGACCCCAAGGACGATCACTTCAGTTGAGCCAGCCTCCCGCAATTTTTTTGACACAAGCCCGAAGCGCCAGCGGGGGACAGCCTTTCCCTCGCTGGCGCTTTTTGAAGTTGCGCTTTTTGATCAAGCCCAACGGTCCACAGTTGGAACCAAGGTGCGGAAGCACCTTCCCTACAAGCCCGAAGCGCCAGCGAGGGACAGCTTTTCCCTTGCTGGCGCTTCGGGCTTGTATCGTGTTCTTCGCAACAACCATAAAAAGCGCAACTTCAAAACTGGCGCTTCGGGCTTGAGTCAGAGTTGTCAGCGTCAAGCATAAATATCCGATAGGCATCAGATGGACGTGTTGGGTGTGAATGGCCGCTCCCATTCACACCCGAGAAAGGATCATTTATCGGATAGCTTCTTGATGAACGCGGTGACCCAATCGATTACTTCCTTATCGCCTTCAACCGCGATGCCGTTTTCAGATGCACTGATCGAGCAGCGACCCTTCACAAACTTCTTGTCGGCGAGCGTCCCCAAAAGGTTAGCGAGTAATGTCGGATCTACCGGCAGATTGTCTTTCATGAATACCACTCGCGACCGGTTCGCTTTGAGCGTTGCGAGCTTCGTTTGCAACCTGGCGATCTCGGCTTCGATGGCCGTTGCTTCACCGACTTGCTTCGCGGACGAAGTGCCAGCATTCGAGTCGGTGGCCTTTGCGTCACTGGGCTGCTTTGCTAGCGGGTCACCAGTATACCTGGAGTAGTTCTGTGCAAGCTTCGTCCAATTGTCCGCCGCTTGTCGATATGTCGTCTCCGCCGCTACTTTCGTCGGTCGGCGGAAGACCCAAATTGCGGTCGGTTTGCCATCGTGTCTGAACGTCGTCGTGCCGTTAAATTCCCAGCCGCGATTCTCGCGGTCTTGCAGGAACTCCACGAACTTCGT
This sequence comes from Gemmata sp., assembly GCA_035947935.1. Lineage (GTDB taxonomy): Bacteria > Planctomycetota > Planctomycetia > Gemmatales > Gemmataceae > Gemmata. The sequence continues at coordinate 9,298 of DASZJS010000563.1, forward strand.
TTGGCTGATGTCACTGACCACAACGAAGTCGTACTCCCACTTCGTCGTCTTCGCAACGAATGACTCCTCCCCCACCTTCTGCGCGGCCATCAAAAAACCTTGCGCGACGGACAAATCAAGTTGGGCATCCTGCGATTGCTGCGCGAGTTGCGCTGCCAACGCCGCTATCTCTAACTCTGCTTGCAACCGCTTCACCTCGGCTTCGGGGTCAACTTTCGGTGGGAGCTGATTCGCGGGGGGTTGGGCATCGGCGGTTGCCATCCAGCCCGTGCCCACGCTCAGCCCCAGCCCGCATGTCAGCAGCACCGCCGCCAACAGTTTGGATGATGTCATGCTCATACCGATCACTCCCTGAGTAAGTTGAAGAACAGAACGCGGGACAACAAACCCGATCTGAGTCAATGCTGCCGCCTTCGCAACGGCAGATTTTGACGGTGTTGCTAATCCGATGACGGCCACCACTCCGATGGTGAGCCCTCGTGCGTTGAGCCTGGTCAGTAGGGCGTCCTTTGCGCGGGTGAGGCGACCAGAGAAGGTGCCGAGTTTCCACCCAAGTTGCTCCGCTGCTTCCGTCACGCTCTTGCCTTCGAGGCAGCACAGCACAAACGGC
>DASZJS010000564.1:0-4797 GCA_035947935.1 Gemmata sp.
TCACCGGTCTTGAGGTTCTTGACGACAACCGCGACCCGGCCTTTATGAGCTTTGGTGAGAGGAGCGATACGAGCTTCCAAATCCTTGTCGGCCGCGTTCGCAGTGAGTGAGAACAGCGAGGCAACAGCAAGAATGGCAAGACGCATGGGGAAGTCTCCGTGTTTCGATCGGTAATCCGGTGCCAAGAACTCCGGTCGCTGACGCTCCCGGCTCGCCTAAAACGACGCCTTCGGATTTGTTCTTGGCGTGCCGGGAGCGTCAGCGACCGGAGTTTCACATCAATAAAGAAAGCGGGCCATTGGCCCGCTTTCAAGCAAAAAGCCTCAATCAGGCGACTGAGGCTTCAACAAACGTGGTGAACAGGCGAGCCATCCCTGGATGCGTTTCCGTCAACTCTTCCGGATGCCACTGCACGGCAATCAGATAGCCTTCATCGAGACTCTCGACAGCCTCAATGATTCCATCCGCGGCGTATGCAGTTGGAGTAAGATTCGGTGCCAGATCTTTGATCGCCTGGTGGTGCATGCTGTTCACAGGGACCACCGCATCCCGAAGGATGCGGCCAAGACGGGAGTTCGATTTTACGTTGATGTCATGAGCCAGAAACTTCCGGCTTGGCTTCTCGGGTGTCGGGAAGTAGTCGTGCTTCATCGCCGCGGGAACCTGGGCGGTCACATCCTGATAGAGCGTTCCACCACAGGTCACGTTCAATATCTGGATGCCTCGACAAACCGCCAGGATCGGCAGGTTCCGGTCGAGCGCATGTCGTAACAGGGCAATTTCAACAGTATCCCGGTCTGGATCGGTCACACCACAAAGCGGCAATTTGGATTCGCCATAGTGGCTCGGATCAACATCCACCCCACCTGTGATGAACACCCCATCCAAACGGTCGAAGATGTGCTGAAGGGTTTCCGGGTCGTGCGGAATAAGTGGGATAATCCAGGGAATCGCTCCGACCTTCCGGAGTTCCTCAATGTAGGAACGACCCATCACCCAGCATTGCGGACGCTCCCCCGGCACCGCCGCGAGTGTTTGTGTCGCAATCCCGATAACCGGTCGGCGAGGCATAAGTAATCTCTCCGCGGCTCAAATGACCCGGTGATGGTCCGTTCTGGTGGTGATCCGTTTGTAGGGAGAGCTATCTTGTCTATCTTATCGGGTCGCAGAGTCCCTTGTCCACACCCTGGCGAAACGCAACCAAACAACCTGATCTGGATTCGGATCGGGAGAAGTCAGGTCGGGTAAATTGTTATAGCGCTCATTGCCGAGATGCGGAAAAATAGAATCCGCTGCGAAACCGAGTCCTGAGGTCGGGGTTCAGAGGTATGATGGTGGGATTATCGGTCTGAATCTGAATTGGGCAATCAACCGACTTTTCCGAAGAACTCCCAACACGTTTTGCTTCTTACGTTCTGGATTGAATCGACACCGGACAATTATCCAGATACTGTAATTTTGAGACTGTTTGGGTCACCATTCCCCATTTCTGACCCAGACAATCAACATCTCGCCCCGTAGACCGAGTGTCCCATGCTCCCACGATTCCCCATTATCATTCTCATGCTTGTGATCGTCGTTGGGCCAGCCGGGCGCATCGCCGCCGATGAACCCACTACGGCTGGAACGACCCCCGCAACTACGACCACACCCACGACTACGCCCGCTCACAAGCAGCCGCATGCCACGGACATTATCAGCGCCAAGGTGGACAAGATTTCAGACACATCACTCACAGTAAAAGTGACCTACCAAACCGGTGGAGGCAAAACGAACGGGAAGCCAAACCCGAAGAACAAGATTCATACAGTGGTGAAAACCATGACGTACGAAATTGGAGAAATCCCCCCGGTCAAGATCGTCACAGATGGTGCCCATCCAACACGCACGACAGGGTCGTACTCGGACGTCAAGGTGGGCGACTTGGTCACCGTTGGGACCAGGCCAGTGAGTACCAAGACCGCTGACGGGAAAACCACGACTCACACCCAGGTCACCGGGATTGATGTACTCAAGCATCCGGGAGACCCAGCCACAACGACGACAACGGCAACGAAGCCCGCCAAGAACTGAACGGCTGGGTTCGTCTGGACTCAAGAAAAGCAAAGCCCCGCAAACAATTGCAGGGCTTTGCTATTCGAGCTTGTTGAATACTCTCCTATCTCGTCTTCCTACCAATCCGCGCCCAGCACCTCGCCCCCGTTAATCGTGATGGCGGCCTTTAGAGTCGTAGCACTGACTGTTTTCGTATCGACAATGCGAGACGAGCCATCACACATTGCGACCAGCGGTTTGGACCCATAGGCTTTTCCGAAGTCAGGCAAGTCTTTATCGAGGTCGAATGGCAGATCGGCCGGTTTGGTCCACGGCACCGCAACACTCGATTCGGCAATCATGATCGTGTTTGAAGTGCCGTCCGTGATCGAGAATGGGAAAATCAGCTTCGCTCCTGGTTGGAAAAGTGATCCCGGGCCGGCAAAACCTTGATAGACGGTAAAGCCAGGGACTTTCACGGAAACGCGAGGCGATGCCAGAATCTTCGGCATCCGTTCTACCAGTTTCAGATTGTTTTCGCTGTCCCAGGGCTCATCGAGTTTGAATTGTTTGTACAACTCCTTTTCTTCGATGTAGGGAAGGACGTGGACTCGCCAGCTCAATAACTTGGTGCCGTTCTTGTGGATAGAGTCCCTCGGCAGGGCACCTTCATTCTCCTCAGCGCATTTGTGAAAAGCAGTCGCCAGTTTCTCCAGGTTCTTGGCGCTGACTTCTTGGTTCTTCGCCATCTTGTCCTTGTCGTCGGTGGCAGGCGTGACGGCGATCTCCGTTTCGGTGATCTTTGCGGGAGCTTTCGGCACCGGAGCGGTCCATGCGATTCCGGCCAAGAGTCCGCCAATTCCAAGCGACAGCGAAACGGTCAACACGGGGAAAAGTCTTCTGTTTGGCATGGCAACTCCGAAATGAGACTGGATTTGAGTGAAGCTCGGTTCTCCGAACTCACAAACGAAAGAATACCAGTACCTCGCGGTGCAACGCGAGTGAAAACCAAACCACCTCAGCATGGAGAGCACATTAAAGACGCAAGCCCTAGTAGCCAATTTCACTATCGACCAGCGACTCACCAATTTCTCATTACGATTTCAAGCCAGAATTCGTTTCCCTTCCACTCGTCCAAGTGATTATCTTCACGCAAACACCTCTCCTCAACACCCGGAGATCGCATCAATGAGAACACGCTACCCTCGCGCTGTTCTGAGCCTGTTCGCATTCGTTATCGGCTTGTTTCTCATCACGACACCGTCCATTTCAGACGCTGTGGCTCAGGGAAAGGGCGGGCAGAAACAAGGTAAGCTCAAGGACAAAGAAAAGGAAAAGGATGTTCCGCCCCCGAATTTCACCTTGCCGGATACTTGGGTGAAATCGTTCGCATGGCGAAACATCGGCCCAGCCAACATGGGCGGGCGGATCACAGCCATCTCCGTTTTTGAGGCTGACCCCTCGACCTACTGGATCGCAACCGCTTCTGGCGGCCTGCTGAAAACGAGCAATAACGGCATCACATTCGAGCACCAGTTCGACAAGGAGGCAACCGTATCCGTTGGGGATGTTTGCGTTGCCCCCTCGGACAAAAACATCGTTTGGGTTGGCACCGGGGAGAGCAATCCGCGCAACTCCGTCTCATACGGTGACGGTGTTTACAAATCCACCGATGGCGGTAAGACGTGGAAGCACATGGGTCTGAAGAAATCGTTTCAGATCGGCAAGATACTCATTCACCCGACCAACCCGGACATCGTTTACATCGGCGCACTCGGCCGACTTTACGGCGCAAACGAGGAGCGCGGACTCTTCAAGACAGCCGATGGCGGCAAGACATGGGAGAAGGCCTTCTATGTCGACGATAGAACAGGCGTCATCGATGCACGTATGCACCCCACCAATCCCGACGTGCTATACATCGCCATGTGGGAACGCCGCCGGGATGATTACGATTCCTGGCCCGGTGCTGGTGTGACCGAAGGTTATGATGCCTACGACCCCGTGAATAAGTGGGGACCAGGTGCGGGCATCTACAAGAGCATTGATGGCGGCAAGACGTTCAAGAAACTCACCAACGGCCTGCCAACGAGCAACATGGGTCGGATCGGTCTCGACATCTACCAGAAAGACCCCAGCGTGTTGTTCGCCGTGGTCGATTGCGAGAAGATCGGCATGGGCACGCCACCCAAGAAGGGAGCAATCGCAAGCACCACCTATTCAGGTCTGGTCGGTGAGAACGCAGAGGGTGAGGACGGTGCGAAGATCACACGGGTTATCCCGGGCGGCCCCGGTGAAACCGCGGGCCTGAAAGTGGATGACATCATCAAGAAGATGGGCGACAAGGTCATCAAGACTTACGAGGAGATGACTACCGCCGTCGGCAACGCCAAGCCGAACGACAAGGTCTCGCTCCAGGTTAAACGCGGCGAAAAAGTCGATGCAATCGAACTCATTTACGGCGAACGCCAGCCCGGGAAAGGCGGGGGTGGAGGCGGAGGAGGTGGTGGAAACTTCGGACCGGGTGGAGCAACCGCGACCCGGCCGTACTCGGCCACATACGCAGGTCAGGCTGCGAACATTCAGGACCAGCAAGGACCAGACAGCTTCCAATACGGCGGAGTGTATAAGTCAACAGACAGCGGCGAATCGTGGACACGGATTAACAGCCTGAACCCCCGGCCGATGTATTTTAGCCAGGTCCGCGTCGATCCCAGCGACGACAAGTACCTGTACGTTCTGGGGGTCAGCATGTCCATTTCG
>DASZJS010000565.1:0-3068 GCA_035947935.1 Gemmata sp.
ACCTTGAGCTTGAAATCACGCTCCAGACGATGCCGTTTCACTTCCAGGTGCAGAGTCCCCATCCCACTCATCAAAATCTGGCCGGTATCCTTGTCCGCTTTCACCTTGAACGTCGGGTCTTCGAGCTGCAGCACTTCCAGGGCGAGCGCGAGTTTGTCTTTATCGGCACCGCTCTCGGGTTCAATGGACTGGCTGACGACCGACTCGGCAAACGAGATGGCTTCCAGCAGAATCGGATGGGCCGTTTCACAGAGCGTATCGCCGGTGACTGTATCTTTGAGACCGATCACGCAGACGATATCCCCAGCTGGGCCACTTTCCACTTCCTCCAATCCACGGGCTGGGTCGGCGTGAACGTGGAACAGCTTGGGAATGTTCTCTTTCACATCCTTGCCGGAGTTGAACGCTCGCATTCCTGGTCTCATCACGCCCGAATAAACGCGGACGAAGAAGCGATTTCCATTCGGGTGCCACGCGGCTTTGAATACCAGTCCGCAGAACGGCTCCTTGGGATCAGGCTTGCGCTTCACCTCCTTACCCTTCCCCTTGGGGTCGGTGCCCGTCACGGGCGGACGGTCGAGGGGACTCGGCAGATAAAGCGTCACCGCATCCAGCAGCGGCTGAATGCCGATATGTTCGCGACCGGAGCCGCTCAACACGGGGTAAATCTTCCGGGCAATGCACTGTTCGCGGATCAGTTGACGAACCTTTGCTGGCTCGGGATCTTTTCCATCGAGAACGGCCGATGTGATGAGGTCTTTGTCGTCGTGGTGAGTGAGTACCTCGAACAGCAATTCGCGGTATCGCGCTACCTCGGCCTGGTTCTCCTCGGGGATTTCATCGATGCGGACGGTTACGCCTAGATCGTCGCCATCGAAGAACTTGGCCTTCATGTCGACGATATCGATCACCCCGCGGAAGGGGGTGCGGCTATCGGCTGCTCCGCCGGCACCGATGGGGATGACGATGGGTACAGGCCGACCGTGTTCGCCAACTTGCGGAGTCAGACGGGTGTTGATGCTTTCCAGTGTACGGGCGAAATTGGCTCCCACGACATCCATCTTGTTCACGAACACCAGACGGGGAACGCCGTACTTGTTCGCTTGCCGCCACACGGTCTCGGATTGAGCCTCGACTCCCTTCTGACCATCGAAGACCACCACGGCCCCATCGAGAACTCGGAGGGATCTTTCGACCTCAGCCGTGAAATCGACATGCCCCGGAGTGTCGATCAGGTTAATGGTGTGACCCGACCACTCGAATGGAACACATGCCGAATAGATGGTGATGCCCCGTTCCTGCTCTTCGGGGTCGTAGTCGGTTTTGGTGGTTCCCTCATCCACACCGCCCAGCTTGTGCATGGCTTCGGAGTAGTAGAGAAGGTGTTCGGTTGTGGTGGTTTTCCCGGCATCGATGTGGGCAATGACACCGATGTTCCGCACCAGCTTCAGGTCTTGCGCTTTATCCTTGGCCATCGGAGTAATCCCCGGTTCATGATCCCTGGTTTATGTCATTATTATCAACGGCCGGACAAATCGCTCAAGGAGATGCTTCGCTTGTGAAACGGCCATTGAGACCGCGCGTTCAATGCCCCGATTACCGCGTTTTATTTAGTCGTCAAAAAGTAGCAAAAAAATTCAAGCGGCCACAAATATGTCGCTGTAACCTCAATTTCTATCACACTTTGCCCGAACTTTAATAATTTAGCTTCGTTTGGCAGAATCGACCAGTTTTCAGGACGAGACACAAATAATTAAATATAATTACATCAATTTAATCTATATATCGCGCGATACTTGAAGAGTCACGCAGTTCATCTCCCGCCTGCCCCGAACACCAATGAAAAAATCCTCGGTCGAACCGGGATGAATCCCGCCGGACCAAGGACTTTGGACTAAGAACCGATAACTACCAAGCAAAGTGGCTGAACGCCTTGTTCGCCTCGGCCATCTTGATTGTCTGTTCGCGCTTGCTCATGGCCTCACCTTGCCGCTGGTAGGCTCCCATCAATTCTTCCGCCAGACGGAGGAATGTTGGGCGACCCGCCTTGGCGCGGATTGCGACCAGAATCCACCGAATCGCCAGACTCTCGGCCCGCTTCGGCTTCACCTGCATCGGAACCTGGTAGTTGGCACCCCCAACGCGCCGGGATCGAACTTCGAGGCTCGGCTTGACGTTGTTCACTGCATCCGTGAACACCTGAACGGGATCGACATCCGGCATCCGCTTTTTGATCTGGTCGAGCGCATCGTAAACCACCCGTGTGGCAACGGCTTTCTTCCCATCCCACATCAGGCAGTTGATGAACTTGCTCAGTAGGAGCGAGTTGTATCGCGTGTCCGGAACGAGTTTGTCGTAGCTGGCGGTCCGCGTTTTGGAGCCCATAATCGTGAGTCTCAACTCTTCTGGTCGCAAGCCTCAAGTCGAAGATGTCCCGCCCAGCGACCGACGTGGGACTTGGGACTTGCAGACTTGTGACTGGTTTATTTGCCGTCTTTCTTCGCTCCGTACTTGGAGCGAGCCTGTTTGCGATCCTGAACGCCCTGGCAGTCGAGAACACCGCGAACGATGTGATACCGAACGCCAGGCAAGTCGCGAACGCGGCCACCGCGCACGAGAACGATCGAGTGTTCCTGGAGGTTGTGGCCTTCGCCGGGAATATACGCCGTTACTTCAATCCCATTGGAAAGTCGAACGCGGGCCACTTTCCGAAGGGCCGAGTTCGGTTTCTTCGGAGTCATGGTCTTGACGACGGTGCAAACGCCGCGTCTCTGCGGGCACCCTTGCATGGCGGGGTGCTTCGGTTTCGACCGCTGGGGCACCCGTGGCTTCTTGATCAATTGGTTGATCGTCGGCATTCCAACCTCATACTCGATCCCGTTTGGCAGGATTGCCGCGGGAATCAATACTGTAGGGGTCTGCCCGGTATATGGACAGACCTTCCCTCAAAGGGTTCGGTTATTCAAGCAAGAACACCCCCGATGTTCCAGGGGTGTTTTCGGGATTTTCGGTTTGGGGAGAACTGACGTCTTTGTTTTTGGCGAGCCAGAAGCGTGAGCGACTGGAGT
>DASZJS010000566.1:0-4533 GCA_035947935.1 Gemmata sp.
ATCGTCCGGGAGAGCATCGAACTCATCGACAGTGGGAGGGCCGCTCTCCGGCTTGGCAAACTCGTCCGGGTTCAGCGTGAGCTTCTCGGGTTCAACGGTGCGAGTGACCGTTGCGGTGTAGCTTGCCGCGGTTCCTTTGACCGGCCGGTCACGGTAATCGCGGGCATCGAACGCGACGGACAGCTTGCCATCCTTCACCTCGCCCTTGAGCTTCAGAGCAACCTTGGATTTGCGGTACTCACCGAGCATCACCATGCCGCTACCCGAGAACCCTTCGGCAGTGAGGATGTATTGATCCAGTGCATCGGCATCGGAGAACGTGTATTCGCCCGTTGCCCGTCCGCGATCGTCGGATGTCAACTTCAGCCGGGCCGCACGCGTATGCTTTGCGACGCTGGTAAGATTGACTGAAATATCGCTAACGCGAACCGGCTCAAACTCGCCGCTGGGCAAGAGCCTGCGAAGGAAGGCAACGAACTTGAGCGTGTGTCCGGGGCGATAAGCAGAGCGATCGGTGACGAAGAAGATGGTCGATCCATCGGGTGCAGCCGTCGGAATTAAGGTGGTTTGTGCGGTAAGTGGTGACTGACCGGGACGAGAGAGACTTGCTACCACCTTAACTTGTGTTCTAGTCCGGGGTTCCCAAGCGAAGGTGTTATCCTCGCGAACTGTGACTGAGGCACCGTTGATGTTCACCGTTTCACCGGCAAACGACTTTTTCCCAGCCACCCAGCCGTGAACATGGAGGTCATCGGTTTGCAGCACGAGAACGGACTGGTTCTCGGCTGGCTCTGTTGTGGCAAAGAGCGGAACCGTCCCGGTTGCTTGGGCGCTGAGAGGTGAATCAACCGGGGCCGGTGAGTTGTCCCATGGCTTTACGCCCACCAGGGCAAAGACAAGTGAAACGGATAACAAGCCAGCGACTGATGCCGCCAGCCAGCGGGAGAGAGTACGAGTCCACTGCATCCATCACCCCTTTCCTGGTTTCTCACAGGCACCAGCATAACGGTGTGGGCGATTGGACGTTGGCAATGTGATACTGGTTCCGGCGTGACTGCTTTGGGTATCAAATGACTGCTTTGTAGGGTGGGTAGAGCCGTGCGCAGCACCTCGAGGCCCACCTCACTACCCAAACGAAAATCAGGTGGGGCTCGACTATTGCGTCAATTGCCGAAGGGTTGGCTGTCTCACTCTTCCCCAAACGGATCGATTCTCGCGCGTACCTGGAATGCCTGGTGGCAGTGGTTGCACACGTTGGCAACATTGGCAAGAGAAGCACGGGATTTGGAGTAGTCCTTGGTCGCAAGCAGCCGGGCTAAATTCGCTCCGCTGTCCCGCAAATCCATGGCGTGTGTCATCCATGCATCCTGCCCGGCAGGGGTTCTCGGTGGGCGCATCATGAGCAAGTTGCCAGTTTCCCCGATCAACAGAGCCTGCCCGCGGGCAAAGTTCCAGGCTTCCGCTTCCTTGGGCTTTTCCCGAAGCAGTTTTCCGAGCCCACGCAGATTCGGGTCTGCAAGCCCATCCATGAGCAACTTTGTCTCGGCCACTGGCTCCAGTTTCGGAGTCGGTTTCGCCTTACCCACTACAGGCTGGGAGTGTGCAAGTGGTATGAACAGACACCCCAGACCCAATATCACGGCTGCAACCCAAAACTGGATGTGCGACATGGTGTAAACTCCTAGTTGTTGGTTGGGAGTTGGGGATGTTGGTTGGGAGTTGGTATGACGGAAGGAAAGAATCTTAGCAGCAATCCGAATCGGCTCTCTCCAACCTCCAATCAACAACTTCCAACTTCCAACCAACAACTTCCTACTCTGGCACCTCAAGCTGTATTTCATCCCCGACGATGTGGATCGGGTACGAGCCGATCTTCACCCGCGGGCTATCGGCCCACACGCCATCCGCAAGTCGGAACCTCCAGGCATGCCACGGACAGGTGACGCACCCATCCTCTACCGCACCACCCGAGAGCGATGCACCCATGTGGGGGCACATATCGTCGATTGCGAACAGCTTGCCATTCACATTGAATATCGCCACATCTTTTTTCCCGATCGTGACGACGGCGGCAGCTCCCTCGGGGATATCCGTCACTTTCCCGACTGTCACCCGCTGGCCCACTCTGGAATCCTCCCCGTTATTGCGATAGCCAAGATCGCTTGCTTACTTCTCTAAATCGCCCGCTTACTCGCCTTCATTGTTACCAATTCCCGTATGAAGCTGCACGATCACCCTGTTCCTCTACCAGTGTACCAAACTATCTTAGTCGATAGGTGATGTTTCAGAATTCCCATGGGGTTCGTACCTGGAAGCCTTGGGGTGCGGTCATCATGCTTGAAGTCGAAGTTCGCTATCGATACACGGATCGAGCCGGGTTAATTGCGCGACTGACCGCTTGGGGTGCGGTCCACGCTCAAAACCGTACCGATGTCGATAGCTACTTCAACGCCCCGGATCGCGATTTGAAAGCATCTGATGAAGCATTTCGGCTTCGCCGCGTGGGTAACACGAATTGTCTCACCTACAAGGGGCCAAAGCGCGATGCCGAAACCAAGACGCGAACCGAGATCGAAGTCGTGCTTGGTGATGGAGACGAAATTGCTGCGGATACCGAGCGGTTGCTCCTGGCACTGAGGTATCAACCCATCGTTGTGGTACGCAAACAACGACAGGTATACCGCTTCACGCGCGGTGGATTTCAGATGGAAGCGTGTTTCGATGATGTCGAACGCGTCGGGTCGTTCATCGAACTCGAAATCATGGCCGAGGAAGACCATTACGAATCCGCCAAGGGCGTACTTCTCCAAACAGCCGCCGATCTGGGGCTGACCGAAAAAGAAACGCGCTCGTACCTCGGAATGGTACTGGCGGCAAATAACAAAGGCGGTTAGAGCACATGCTTGCGCGGGTGGCGACCACAATTAGCGAAATTCAGGCCGCGGTGACGCAGGCCCGTCAGGCTGGAAAAGCAATCGGCTTTGTGCCAACGATGGGGGCACTGCACGAAGGGCATGCCGAACTCGTTCGTGCAGCTCGTGCGGCATCGGATTTCGTAATCGTGTCGATTTTTGTGAACCCGACCCAGTTTGGCCCGAAAGAAGACTTCGCCAAATATCCGCGTACCCTGGAAGCCGATCAGAAGATTGGCACGGATGCTGGCGCAGAACTGATCTTTGCCCCATCGGTAGCAGAGATGTACCCCGAGCGATCAGTCACGTTCGTGGAGGTGAATGAACTCGATGCAGAGCTTTGTGGACCGCGACGACCCGGCCACTTCCGCGGCGTTTGTACCGTTGTCCTCAAGCTGTTTAACATCGTTCGGCCGGATAAAGCTCACTTTGGAGCCAAGGATTTCCAGCAGGCCCGAATTATCCAGCAGATGGTGCGGGATTTGAACGTCCCGGTCGAGGTGCGGGTCGAACCGACGGTGCGCGAGCCCGATGGGCTGGCAATGAGTTCGAGGAATCGTTATTTATCGTCGGCAGAACGTGCCGCTGCTCCTGCAATTTACAAGGCTCTCCAGGCCATCCGGGCGAGAGCACTCGCGGGGGAAATTGATGTGGCCCGATTGGAGTCAGCCCTAAACGCGGAACTCGCGGCGATACCTGGCTCACGGATCGATTACGCTCGGATTGTGGATATCAACACTCTCCAACCGTTGCCCCGCCTGGGCCGTCCGGCTGTGGCTGCGGTGGCAGTTTTCCTGGGAACAACGCGGCTGATCGATAACCTGATAATTTCAGACTAAGAGACCCTAACAAGATGGAGCCGCGCACGGAGTAAGCGGGGTGAGGGATGCTCGAACTTAAAGGTTAATACCCGCTTACTGCGTGCGCGGCTCATTTTGCTAGAGCTTCTAAGGATTTAGATTTCAGATTGGTGATTTGATAAAGGGACTCAGGTCTGTGTCCCGGTTCTTTGTTATTCAATCTGAACTTGCAAATCTGAAAATTATCCAACTTCATCACTCATTGAATTCCAATGACTCATCCACTCTTTGCCCCAGAAATCAAGTTGATGCTGTCGGAAGGAAACGCCGCGGCGCTGCGGGAGTTTTGCGAATCGCTCCACCCGGCGACGGTGGCCGAGGCGCTCGATAGTGGATTCTCGCCCGAGCAAATCTGGGAGGTAATCAGCCACGCGAACATCCGCACCCAGGCATCGATATTCCAGTACCTGCCGCCTGCACTTCAGGTGCATATGGCCGAACAAGCTCGCCCTCAGATGGGACAATTGCTCTCGAAGATGTCGCACGATGACCGGGTGGACCTGATCCGTCGTCTTCCGCCTCGGGTGACCGAGGCGGTCATGCGACTGGTGGATGAAGCCGACCGCAAAGACATCGCCACGTTGTTCAGCTATGGGGAAAACACGGTCGGCGCGTTGATGACCACCGACTACGCCTGGCTGCCGGGAACCGTGACCGCAGCCGAGGCAATCGATCTGCTCCGCCAGCAAGCTCCCGATCGCGAAACGATTTATTACATCTACGTACTCGATGATCCGGTTCGCCGCCCGGATGGTTCACTT
>DASZJS010000567.1:0-4460 GCA_035947935.1 Gemmata sp.
GCTGAACAGGACCGCTCCCGGGCCGAGGAGCATCTCCAGTTCTTCCACCTTGAGCACGGCTGGGTTCACCTTGAACTCGTCGTTGAGTTTCAACTGCACCTGTTTCCCGTTGGCATCTCGAATGCTGAGGTAGACGGGGCACGCCCCTCGGTAGCGCTTCAGCACCAATCCAACCGCATCGAGTTTTCCAAGACTGCTCACATCATCCGTGTAAGGCAGCTTGAGCAGCAAGCTTTTGGTGAACTCGCGTCGGGCTTCCTCAATGGTCATCACCTTTTTCACAGCGAAATCAGGTTCGGCCCGATCGGGAGCCCAGTTCAGAGTGCCCTCGAACAGATAGACGGCATCGGAAAGCATCAGCTCCTGAAACCGGGCAAACTCATCGGACCACATAATGCATCGCACTGTCCCGGTGAAATCCTCAATGCGGAACATCGCATACTTGCGGCCGGCATTTCGACCCTTGTTCGCGGTACGAACTTGCAAATCCAGGATCATTCCACCAACCCGTCCCTCGGTCCCGTTCTTCGCCTTCACCATTTCGGCGGCATCATGCGTGCGGAATCGGCGGAGTTGTTCATCGTGCTGGGCAAGTGGGTGGCTGGACATATAGAAATCGAGCGCTTCTTTCTCGAACTTCAGTTTCTCGGTCTCAGGCCACTCGGGCACATCCGGCAGACCACGATCCCCACCCAACTCGTTCGTGGGATCGGAATCATCGCCGCTCTCGAAGAGATCGAGGAAGCTCTTTTGGCCACGTCGTCGGTCGGAAGCACGCTCATCCGCTGCTTGATAGGCTTTGGCGACAGCAGCGAAATGCGCGGCTCGCTTGCCGAAGGAATCGAACGCCCCGGCCATCACCATCTTTTCCACTGCTGATTTCGGCACGATTCGACGGTCCACTCGTTCGCAGAAGTCGTAAAGATCCTTGAATTTACTACCCTGTTGACGTGCCCGGACGATTTCTTCGGCCGCACCCCGGCCGAGTCCCTTGATCGCAGTGAGCCCGAAGATGATCCGGTTGTTCTGGACGTCGAAATCGGCCGTTCCACGGTTCACATCGGGTGGCAGCACCTCGATATTCATCTTGCGTGCGTCGGCAATATGATCGACGAGCATATCCCGCTTATTTCCATCGTCGATCTCCGACGACAAAAGCGCTGCCATGAATTCGGCGGGGTAGTGTGCTTTGAGATATGCAGTCTGATATCCGATCTGAGCATACGCTGCCGTGTGTGACTTGTTGAAGGCATAGCCCCCGAACAACTCGATCAGTCCGAAGATTTCCGTTGCCTTATCGGCTGGCAAACCTTGTTCATTGCAGCCATTGATGAAGTCGGCCTTTCGCGCTGTGATCAGCTTTGTATTCTTCTTGCTGATTGCCTTGATACACGCATATGCCTTTGCCAAATCAATACCACCCAGGCGATTCAGTATCCGCATCACCTGTTCCTGATAGACCATCACGCCGTGTGTTTCAGTTAGAATCTCTTGCATCACAGGATGCTGATACACCGGTTGTCTTCGCCCGTGCTTGCACTCGACGTATTCATCGACCATTCCACCTTCGAGAGGCCCAGGACGAAAGAGAGCAAGGACCGCAATGAGATCGCGAATATTGTCCGGCTTCATACGCTTGAGAAGCTCGCGGATACCTTCAGATTCCAGCTGAAACACCCCCTTTGCATCGCCGCGCTGTAAGAGCTGATACACCTCTTTGTCATCGAGAGGAAGTTTGAACAAATCGAGATCGATATCGCGTGTCTTCTTGAGGAGCTTGAGTGTGTTGTCGATCAGTGTGAGTGTCCGCAGGCCAAGAAAGTCCATCTTGAGCATGCCGACTTTTTCCAGGATGCCCATTTCCCACTGAGTTGTGACTGCAATCGTTCCCTTGCTATTCTCATCGACCTCCTCGGCGTCCGCTTTACGAATCACACGCTGAACGGGGACATAATCCGTGATCGATCCGTTGGCAATCACCACGCCGGCCGCATGGGTTCCGATGTTTCGGTTCATTCCTTCCAGTTTGCGGGCGATGTCCACCATGTACCGAACCTGCGGATCGGAATCGTATTCTCGTCGGAAGTCTGGAGTCTCCATTGCCTCGGAAAGACTCGCGGCGATGGCCCCCTTCATGGGAACCAGTTTGCACATCTGATTTACACGCTCGAGTGGAACCTCCAGCGTTCGCCCGACATCCTTCATCGCGTTCTTCGCGGCAAGCGTGCCAAATGTGCCGATCTGGGCCACAGACTCAACCCCGTACTTTCGCTTCACGTAGTCGATCACCAGTTCTCGTCGCTCCTGGCAAAAATCGATGTCGATGTCGGGTGCCTCCGTTCGATCCGGATCGAGGAACCGCTCAAACAGCAGATCGTATTCCAGAGGGCAAACGTGGCTCAAATACAGAACATAGCTGACAACTGCTCCACACCCGGACCCGCGAGCGGTGCAAGGAATATTGTTCTCTCGTGCAAAGCGGACAAAATCCCAAACGACGAGGAAGTAGCTGGCGAAACCCATCTTGCAGATAATGCCAAGTTCGTGTTCCAGCCGCTTCCGGGCCGCTTCGCTGGGGGTTTCACTGTAACGTTCCACCAGCCCCCGTTCGCACAATTCGCGCAGAAACTCTTCTGGGGCCTTGGACTCGGGTGGTATGAAAACCGGGAAATGCCGCTTATCGAAATCGATTTGAATATCCACGCCATCCGCGATTTCCTGGCTTCGGGCAACGGCATCCTCCAGGCCTGGAAAGAGCCGATACATGTCTTCGGGACTGCGGACGTAGTACGGATTGGGCATCCGTTCTTCCGGGTAGAGCCTCCTCCGTGGATCGTGTTTCCGGCGTGTGTTGATGCAGAACAACACATCGTGAGCGAGGCCATCTTCCGCGCACAGATAATGCGCATCGGCTGTTGCTACCAGTGGGATGCCCATCCGGTTCGCAATATCCACGGCGACGGGGGTACATTGATCCTGTAACCCGATGCCATTGTTCTGAATTTCGATGTAGAAGTTGTTCTTGAATACCTTGCGAAACCACCCGGCCAGCCGCTCGGCTTCCTGAGGCTTGTCTTGCAGTATGTACTGGTTGAACTCTCCCGCCAGGCAACCACTCAGGCAGATGAGCCCCTCGCTGTGGGCTTCCAGGATTTCCCGATCGATTCTCGGGTTGTAGTAGAAGCCTTCCAGAAACGCAATCGAAGAGAGCTTGATGAGGTTTTTGAATCCGATACTGTTCTTGGCAAGCAGGGTAAGATGGGTGGATGGCTTACCATCCTTGACCGGTTTCTTCTCGGTGCGGCTTCCGAGAGCAAGATAAGCTTCATATCCGATAATCGGGTTGATGCCGCTTTTCCTGCACTCTGTGTAAAACTCGACTGCCCCGTACAGATTGCCGTGATCGGTAATGGCACACGCGCACATGCCGAGTTTTTTGGTCTGCTCAATCAGCGGTGGAATGCGATTGAACCCATCAAGCAGGCTATAGTGAGTATGCAAGTGCAAGTGCGCGAATTTGCGTTCGGCCACTGGCAATCTCCGAGACAACAGTGAACAAAAGGACAAGCTCTGATGCCGTGGTTATAGCGAAATCCAGCAAAGCCGGAAGAGGAACCCGCTGCCCCAGGAGCCAAAACTTGACAGGCCAACGGGCCGGTAGTGTGATACATCTTCTCGGAGAGAGTGTGCGTTGAGCGAACGCTGGACCGATTCCCCACGTAGAGAATAACAAGGGCCGTGTCGGACCATTCTCCATCACCCTCTGAGTCTGACGAAAACCTCCTCGCCCGGCTCCGGGATGGAGAACAGGCCGTATTCGGCCCCCTGGTGCGGCGATACGAACGGGAATTGTTCGGCTACCTCCGGCGGTACCTTGGCGATGATGACCTTGCGGACGATGTTTTCCAAAACACATTCCTCCAGGTCTTCCTGAAAATTCGTCAGTACGAGCCCGGACGACCCGCCCGACCCTGGCTCTATGCTATTGCCACGAACCAGGCAATTGATGCCCTCCGTCGACGCAATCGACGAATCGCCGACCGACCGGCAGATGCAGTCGCCGCACCGGATGAAGAGGGCGAACCGCGGACGTTGTTTGAGCTGCTTCCCGCCCCGGGCGATGCCCCTCCCGAGGTTGCCGATCGAGCCGAACAGGCAGAACGTGTACGGGCTGCTGTTTCCCGGCTGCCAGAATTGCTACGCCAAGCGGTACTTCTGGTCTACTTTCAGGGTTTGAAATACCAGGATGCCGCTGATATTCTTGGTATCCCGGTCGGAACGGTGAAATCCCGGTTACACGCCGCGTTGACGAAATTAACGGAGGAGTGGACGGACGAAAACGCGGAATGTGGAACGCGGAATGTGGAATAACTGCGATCTCCAAAGTTCACGAGCTTTCCGTTCACAACGCCTGTTTTCGCAATGAGTTGGTGAAAATGGGACGAAACGGGAACTCGGCC
>DASZJS010000568.1:0-4361 GCA_035947935.1 Gemmata sp.
CCACTTTCGTCCCAATCTTTCGGCAGCTTCAGCCGTCGTACCCGATCCGCCGAATATATCGAGAACCAAGTCTCCCTCGTCGGTCAGGAACTTGATGAAGAACTCAGGGAGCCCAATTGGGCAACCACAACACTTGAACCACTCTTCACAGCATGGGAGAAAAAGTGGAAGCAGACCAGGAAAGACATCAATAACCCAAAGATTCCCTTGACCTTCGTGGAAACGAACGGGACAAAAGTATATCCAAAACCAAGTTGATGACCCAACCCATCGAAAGATATCTCAACGAGTCTCGATCAACTCGACTCATCGGCTAATCGGTGAATTGATCGCCAGTGCGATCAATTCGCGGTGACTTTGCGGAATTCATCCAGGTTGGCAACCGTGATCGCAAGAGAATGCCAGCCCTGAAGGGTGGCGATATTCGTCGTTGTGTTGATTGTGGCAGCAAGGTCCGCTGGCACTTGTCCAAAGCGTGCTTCCAACACAGCAATGACCGCCGCCGTCCTCTCCAGTCGCTGGCCCTCAACCCGGCCTTCTTGGAGCCACTCGTTCACAACGCTCGATTCTTTCACGTTCCACCCCTTCAGAGCTTGGGTCCAGATTGCTTTCCGTTCGGCCGCATCGGCAAAAACCAGGGCCAAACCACTGTACTCAGATCGCAGACGACTATCGGGTTCGGCCTCCGCGATCCGTTTCCACCTCTCGATGATACCTCGATTCGTGTGTCCTCACTGGCTTGTGAACTGCCCGGCGATGTCCACGTTCACTAGTTCACTCCACGCTGCAAGCAGTTTGCGATACACTGGCCCTGGCCATTTGTAATTCCGATCTTGCGATCCTTTCCAGAACCGCCGCACTCCGGCAAGACAAAAGCCAGTACCCGCCAACATGAGTTCCGATATGTGCCCAGATGCGGTCTTTTCGTCTGGAGAATCTTCCGGCAGGTGACTTTCTCGTAAGTCGAATAACATTTTTTCACAACGTAAACCGACTTGCTGGCATAACTTACTCACAACCTTCGCGCTAATGCTTTCCAATACCGTTCCGGGAATGGGTCGGATAACCGTTTCATCGACTACCGCCAATACACACCCAATCGAGGTGTCGCCCACGCCATGCTGGTTCAACACCACTGGAACAGCTTCTGGGTTGTAGCACGAACTTTTGGGATCGTTAATGGCCCGTTCCGCTACATGCCAGACGAGGCGACTGCGGTGCTTCACACGCGGAGCCAGGAAGTCATCTACGTTGGATGATTGGATTCCCGCCACGGCAAGCGTGACACCTTCTGTGAAAAAGCGGCGATACCGACTAAAGGGCAGGGGATAAGTGGCCATGCCAAGCGTTGCCGGGCCATTAGTGGGTTCTCCCAGGTAGAACCCGAGTGGACCAGGAGTGGCAAACGTGACCAGTTGGAGTTCGCCTCCGGGTAGGAGCAGTTTCGCGTTATGTTCGACCAGTTCCGCGGCAATCGCTGTGAGTTGCTCGTCACCGGCTTCGAGGGAGACGTAACACGTTCGGCAGTCCCGACGAAAACGGGTTAGATGATCGGGCCAACGGAACAGCTTGTGTCGGAACGTCCGGGCGTTATCGACAATCGTTGCTCCGGACACGAACCCGGCATCGTGAAGTGGCAACGCCGCTTCGGAGAAGGGGATGAACCGGCCATTGAGATAGGCGAGAGGGGTGGTCATGATGCGTAACCGCGTTAGCCCGAGGGCAGTTCCAGAGTAAACGGCACGATGATTTCGCCACGGGGTAGTGGTAAGAAGTTGTTCAACCCGTGCTTTTGGGCGAAGAGGATGTGTTCGCGATCGACCATTCGACGCGATCCCGGTGCGGCGTCCGGCGAACGCTCCTCGATCCAGTTTCGGCCATCGTTTGGCGGAATTCCACACGCGATCAGGTAGAGCCACAGGACGGTTGGCGACCGCAAGTGACCGGCGATGCAGTGAACGTAAACGTGCGATCCCGGTTCCAGGGCCATCCGGTGGAGGGCATCCAGCGCCTGAGCGGCAAGATGCGTTGGTAGATGGCTAAAATCGTCGAGCGGCACCCAGACGACTTCACGAAACCCACCTTCAGAAGCGATGAGCTGACTCGGGGCATCGGACACATTCAGAATGTGCGTGACCCCGGCCGCGAGCAAGTCCTCTGCCCGTTCGGGTGAAGCGTACCGGCCGACAGAAAGTACCTGGGTAATGCGGTACATGCTCAAGCCATCGCCTCAATCAGTACCACGGTAAAATCGTCCTGAAACTCTCCCGAACCTCGCAACCGAGCCGCAGTCTGGAGTTCCGCCAGGAGTCTTGCACCTGTCAATCGCATTGCCAGTTCCCGGACTCGCTGCCAGCCAACATATTTCCACATACCATCACTCATTGCAAGAAGTCGCCACGGTCGCACAAGTTTAGCGGTAAATGGAACGAACGTCGCGTCACCAAAACCAACCGGCGGGTTTTTGAACTGCTGTGAGGTCAGTTCTACGATGGAGCCCGACCCGCATACCACAAGCACAGCACTATCGCCACAGGAAGCACCAGTTACGCAATCATTTTGGACACTCAAGTCAACCAGAGTGGTAAACCCCGCTGTGGGATCTGCCGCAACTGCCTGATCCGCGCGAGTCAATATCTCAACCCAGGAATCGGGTTTGTCCAGACCTGCGCCTGAAGTCGCAGCAACATGGTCCGCGACCGTCCGACAAGCGAGTTGCGCTGCTGGTCCACCTCCAGCCCGGCCACCTTGCCCATCAGCGAGGCACACGAGCCACCCTTCCGCCTCATTCAGAAATGGGTGAAGTACAAACGCATCCTCATTGATGGGATGACCACCGGCTTCGGAAAACGAGAAGGTTTGGATCATCGGAACTGCCATGTGCGATGCGTGAATTGTATTGCGATTCAGGCGGCTTGCGACACGGCAATAGGCACAAGAAGTTTGTCGATGACATCGAGGGTTCGGGCAGTGGCTCCCTGTTGCCGACGGACCAGTTCTAGAGCGGCTATTCCCATTCGCGTTCGCAATTCGGAATCAGCAATCAGTTTTGTCAGAGCGGTTTCCAGGCCAAGCGCATCGGGTACCATCACCGCCCCGCCAACCTCAACCAATCGCTTTGCGGTATCCTTGAAGTTCCAGACGTGTGGCCCAAACACGCAGGGCACGCCGTAGCCCGCTGGCTCGATCATGCTTTGGCCGCCCCGCTTGCCATCCAGACTGCCACCTGTGAACCCCACATCGGCCAGTCCCCAGGCAGCTCCGAGTTCGCCGATCGTATCGAGTAAGATCACGGAGGGCATTTCGGAAAGCGGTTCCACAATCCGAGAGCGGCGAACGAACGACAACCCAGATTGCTCGACCAGTCGGGCCACTTCTTCAAACCGATCCGGGTGTCGTGTAACGAGGATGAGACGCAGATGTGGGAATCGCTCGCGGAGTCGAGAAAAGACACCCAGGACGATGGATTCCTCGGGCGCGTGCGTGCTGCCTGCGAGCCAGACGATAGGCGCGTGGAAGGTGTGAGCCCCCTGATTGTCGTTATGCAAGAGCCTGCGGAGCACGGCCGTCTTGGGGGTATTGCGTTCCTTCATTGCCCCATCGTATTTCACCGATCCGGTGACCACGAGTTTGGCGATCGGCACCCCGAGTTGTTGAAGACGGTCCGCGTACGCCTGTTCCTGCACCGCAAAGCGAGTGATGTTGGCGAATAACCACCGACGGGCAAGCCTAGCGATCCGTTTCAGCCGCGAGAAACTCCGTGGGCTCATGCGTGCATTCACCACAACCACGGGCACTTTCCGCTGTTTTGCTGCACGCAGGTAATTCGGCCACAGTTCGCTTTCGGTCAGGACGATGAGCGATGGTTTCACGGCATCGAGCGTGGTGGCAACAGCCCAGGAGAAATCAATGGGCCAGGCGATCACGGCAAGGTCCGCGAACCGCCTGCGTGCTTCCGCGAGTCCCGTGTCGGTGGTGGCTGAGATGACGATGAGCCAGTCGGGATGGCGTTCGCGGAACGCAGGGACAAGAGTGCCAAGTAGGTTCACTTCGCCAACACTGACGGCGTGGAACCACGCGACCGGTTTCTTGTGTGGATTGGAAACGTACACGTAGCCAAAGAGCTTCGCGGCCAATCCGCTCCGATAGCGGCCCGTCGTGACCGATCGCCACACCAGCCATGGTGACAGCGCCACGAGGGCGAGCAGGTAGATGAGATCGAGCAGGAGCATGGGAATCCGTTCCCGACTGTGAATGCTGACTTACAAGTTACTCGACAGGGCCATTTGGTGCTACCCCGTCTGCTGCGGTGTAGAACTTTCGCCCTCACCCCCCACCCCCTCTCCCCGCGGGAGAGGGGG
>DASZJS010000569.1:0-2689 GCA_035947935.1 Gemmata sp.
GAGCAGGCCGAACCCGTTGGCGGAAACGCGCAACATATCGCGTCGGGTCGGAACCGGAGTGAAGCGATTGCAGAAAGTAGGCATCAGAAACTCCGGGCGATTGGCCCTCGCCCCCCAACCCCCTCTCCCCACGGGAGCACGGGAGAGGGGTTGGGGCTATAGTTCGCCAAAATCACTCAACGGTGACGAATTCGCTACTTGAATACAGCACATGGCAGAATGCCTGCCATGCTTTCAACCGACGGGCGGCGGCGTCCTTCTCGGTTGCCGGGAGGGCTGCCTCGTATTGATGCAGGAAGCTGACAGCCCGCGATATCTCCTCGGGTTTACCCGCTCGGGCAAAGGCTCGTGAGTACGCTGCTTTGGCGCGGTCCTCATCGGAGCCGGAGAATTTCAGGAGCGATTCCGCAAACGTCTTTGCTTGCGCGGTGACGAGCGGGTTATTCATCATGAACAGTGCCTGGGGCGCAACGACCGTATTCGCTCGTTTCCCATTCAGGACGTGTGGCTCAACGAAGTCGAACGCCTGGAGGAAATCGTAGACGTTATTCCGCACCACTGGCAGGTAGATACTGCGGCGATAAGTGTCGTACCCTATCTTGGTTCCGGATTGGTCGTTCGTCACGTACTCAAAGTTTGCGCTATTGAGGAGTGAGCCGCCCGTGGTGCGGTCGAGGCTGCCCGCAACGAAGAAGATCGCATCGCGGATTGCTTCTGCCTCAAGTCGCTGTCTGTTGAAGTGCCAGAGCAGGCGATTATCGGGATCGACCAGGTTCGGCTCCGGCGTCTGCGTGCCGTGTTCTGGATTCAATGCTTGCTGGTAAGTCGCGGACATCAGTATTAGCTTGTGTAGCTTCTTCAAGCTCCAACCATCCTTGATGAACCGTGCGGCAAGCCAGTCCAATAGCTCCGGGTGTGTCGGACGTTCGCCGAGCGATCCGAAGTTATCCGGGCTGCGGACAATTCCTTCCCCGAAGTGGTGTTGCCAGACACGGTTCACGATCACGCGAGCCGTGAGAGGGTTTGAAGGTGATGCGATCCATTCCGCGAACTGGAGTCGTCCGCTGGCGGTTGTCGGGGCGGGTTTCTGCTGCTCGCCTGCGATGATACGGGGGAAGATTCGCGGAGCGATTTCACCGAGTGTCAAGTGATTACCGCGAATGTGAACCTTCACGTCCGCTGGCTTCGGTTCATCCTGCACGGCGAGAGCCATCTCGATGGCTGGTACCTGGGCTTCGAGTCGCTTGATCTCGGATCGACGCACTTCGGCTGCGTTGCGAAGCTCCGAGCGCTTTTCCTTGTCGGTTGCCGGGGTCATGCTGAACCGGCGTTCGATGCTTTTCAATTCTTTTCGAAGTTGTTCCACTTCGGCCCGATAGGCGAGCGTTTCCGGGGTGTCTGGTGCATTCAGTCGCCGCTCGTAGACACGGGCCACGGTGTTGAGCGTGGCCATCGTCTTCGTGCTTTTGAAGATACCCGCCAGGGCATAGTAATCGCGGGTCGGGATCGGGTCGAACTTGTGATCGTGACAGCGCGCACACGAAATAGTGAGACCGAGAAATGCTTTCGACACGACATCGATCTGCTCATCGACGATGTCCATGACCATCTTCTGCTTGTCGGGTTCCGCCAGGATCTTCGGACCCAGGACAAGGAACCCCGTGGCTGTGAGCTTCTCAGGGCCACTATCCGCGAGCAAATCGCCAGCGATCTGTTCTTTCACGAAGCGGTCGAACGGTTTGTCGGCGTTGAGAGCCTGAATCACGTAATCGCGATACCGCCAGGCGTTTCCGAATGCGGTGTTTTCATCCAGCCCGTTGGAATCCGCATAGCGCGCGACATCGAGCCAGTGCCGCCCCCATCGTTCGCCATAGGCCGGAGATGCGAGAAGGCGATCGATCGCCTTCTCCCAGGCGTTCGCGGCCGTGTCCGCGACAAACGCCTCGACCTCCTCGGGCGTTGGTGGGAGTCCGGTGAGATCAAATGTGATTCGCCGAATGAGAACGCGGCGATCGGCCTCGGGAGCGGGCTTCAGTTTCGCCGCTTCGAGTTTGGCGCGGATGAAGCTGTCGATGGGATTGTTGGTTGTAGCTTGGTGGCTGTTGAGTGTTGGAACAACAGGTTCGCGGATCGGCTGGAACGCCCAGTATTTCTTCTGCGCTTCGGTGAAGAGTGGCCCATTGGGTTTCGTGCCTGTAGTTCCGGCGGCTGTCTCGGGCCACACGGCACCATCCTTCACCCACTTCGTCAGATCGGCAATCTGGGTATCGGTGAGCTTGCCCTTGGGCGGCATCTTGAGGTCGCCATCGTACTTCACGGCTTCGATCAGCAGACTTTTCTCTGGGTTGCCGGGCACCAAGGATGGTCCCGTTTCGCCGCCCGCAAGTAGGGCTGCGCGATCGGTCACTTTCAATTTCGCTCGGACTTTTTCGCCTGGTGCGCCGTGGCATTTCAGGCAATGCTCGGTGAGAAGAGGTCGGACCTTCTTCTCGAAAAACTCCACCGCCGCGGCATCTTGAGCGATGGCGGAAGCTGGGGTGAGCAAGGCAAGCTGGACAACAACGACAACACAGCGGAGTGGACCCGACATTCGGGAAGCTCCGGGGTGGGTGGGGGTGGGATTCGGCAGATTGCGGGGGAGGGTGAGCGTTAAAGCTCAACGGACGATACCACCGAGGATTGCATGAAT
>DASZJS010000570.1:0-2856 GCA_035947935.1 Gemmata sp.
TCACGAAAATCAGCTTCGAGTACAAGCCTCAAAAACCGGATGGCAGCGGTGACTCGGCCGTAAAGGCCGGGTGGGACGTGAAGGCCAACAAGAAGGTCTGATCGATTGCTCCAAGAAGAACAGCTTGGATTTTAGATTTCCGGTCGATGATCGACGATTGAAAGAATGAACCTTACAACCGCTTTGGTTCATGCTTTTCAATCGTGGGTCTGGCGATCTCGAACCGCCGTCGTGACACCTGACCAAGGGGCTGACCATGACCGCGAGCGAGCTGTTTCATGCCGGTCGGCTTGTTGAGGCAATTGATGCCCAGGTGGCCAAGGTTCGAGCTAGCCCGACCGATAACCCGGCCCGCTTTTTCTTGTTTGAACTATTTCTTTTTGCTGGTGATCTGGATCGGGCACGCAAACAACTCGAAGTCCTCCGTTACGATGATCCCCGTCACACTGCCGCTGTCGATCAGTATCGATTTGCTCTGGAAGCCGAAACACGTCGACGGGCGGTCTTTGCCGGAACCGAACAACCCAAGGGACTGACGACCGCCCCGGACCATGTAAGGGTACGACTGGAAGTGCTGCCGTACTTGGCCCGGGGTGAGCATGCTGCGGCACGCAAGAAACTCGATGAGGCAAACGCGACCGTTCCCACGGTCAGTGGCACACTGAATGGAAAGCCTTTCTCAGGTCTTTTCGATGCCGATGAGCGGTTCGCGACCGTTTTGGAGGTGTTCGGAACTGGTGGAACCTATTCGTGGGTGCCGCTGGAGCAGATAGAGAGTATCACACTGAATCCACCCCAGCACCCTCGTGACGTTATCCTTCGCCCAGCCCATGTCGTCCTTCGGGATGGCCCGGAAGGAGACGTGCTGCTTCCCGGTCTCTATCCAGGGACACACACCGCAACAGATGACTCGGTCAAACTCGGGCGCACGACCGATTGGGATCAACGTACAGGCGAGATCACTTGTGGGGTAGGCGGGAAGATGTTTCTAGTCAACGCTGCTTTATCGAGCCTGACCGAATGGCAGACTCTTCAGATTGATCCATCCGAACCCCCAAAACACTGACTGGAGCCGATAATGCTTCTCCGTATTAGCGATGCTAATAATACAAGCTCGAATGGTGCCTTCAGCGATCCGCCTGGAACGATTATCACACCGGCAATGGTCGCCAGTGGGAGTGCCTTCGATCTGGTTTTCCAGTGGAATTTGAGTTCCGGCGACGGCGACAAACTCTTCGATCTCACGCCGCCACCCGATCAGATCACACCCGCGTTGTCGTTTAACATCACCTGCACCTTCGATTCGGGCCAAAGCATTCTGTCGGTGCAACTCGTGGATCGAATCAATAACGTATTCGTAACATTTGCGGAATTGGATGGCTTCTCAGCCTCGAACGGCGCGAGTGGAAGCGGAGTCCTCACTCGCGTCAACCAGATTGGGGCTGCTATTACCTGGTCGCTGAACTGAGGTTGGAAGTTGAAGGTGAGTTTCCAGGCATCTCGCTTGCCAGTCCAATACCTACAAAGAAATCGCCGCCCTTTCCATCATGCCCCCACTCCAGCCTAAACGCGGTCTGCAACCGAGCATTCTCGATCGTCTGATCGATCCGGAATCGGCGGGGACGGCAATTCTTTCGGGCTACACTGTTGAGAAGATGTACACTGCAGTTCTTCGAGATCTGGAGGATCTGCTCAACACCGTCCACACTGCTCGGGATATCCCGGCCGAGTATGCCGAAGTGCGGGACTCGGTCGTCGGGTATGGGTTGCCCGATCTGGCATCGCTTGAAGCAATCAGCCCCTCGCAGCGAACTGTCATTGGCGAGGCGATCCGCAAGGCAATCTCGCGGTTCGAGCCACGTCTTCGTTCGGTGCGAGTCGCACTTCTGAAACAGGACGATAATTTACAAATGTCGCTGAAGTTTCGGATCGATGCCCGGTTAGCAGTTGACCCGGCACCTGAAGTGGCGTTTGATACCATTCTGGAGGTCGGCACCGGCAAATATCTGGTTACTCCGACGGCGGCATAGAAGGCTTCCAGGGGTGTCGCAGTCGCTCAACCCCTGGTTTGGTTGGAACTACTTTCTCGATGGTGGCATGAGCGAGGAACTTTACCCCTACTATCAGGCCGAGCTTTACTTCATCCGCAAACTCGCGCAAGAGTTCGCACGCAAGTACCCGGCAGCCGCTGCACGGCTTCAACTGGAGCCCGATCGATCCGCGGATCCACACGTCGAACGATTGATCGAATCGTTTGCGCTCCTCTCGGGCCGAATCCAGCACAAACTGCACGATGAGTTTCCGGAACTGACCGATGCGGTTCTCTCCGTCGTCTATCCGCATGCACTCGCACCAGTTCCATCATTCGCAACAGTTCAGTTTCAGCCCGATGCCGCTCGCGCTACTCCGGAGGGTGTGGCAATCCCGGCGGGGAGTCGCCTGAATACCGACCGCGTGGGTGATTTGTCCTGCCACTACCGGACGTGTTACCCGGTCCACCTCTGGCCGCTGACGGTCACTACTGCAAAACTTCACCCACCGCCTTTCCCACAGGGACTGAACCCATCCGCCCGAGCTGCCGCAGCCCTACGGCTTCGGTTCCGCGTGGAAGGTGAACTTCCATTCGATCAGTTCCCGTTCGATTCCTTGCGATTACATCTCCTCGGGGACAACACTCTCACGGCACCCCTCTACGATTTACTGCTAAACCACGCTCTTGAGGTGGTGTTTGTCTCGCCCGAGCGACCGAAAACAGTCGTCGCGCTGCCGGCTGGTGATGCCGTGCGACCAGTCGGATTCGAGCTTGCCGATGGGTTGTTGCCATACCCAGCCAACGTCTTCCCGGGCTACCGGTTG
>DASZJS010000571.1:0-18326 GCA_035947935.1 Gemmata sp.
GGTCGAGGCTTTGCGAGGCCCACCCTGCAAAACAAGACCAAACCATCCCTACAGTCGGATCGCACAGCGGCGAAGTATACCTGTCCGAAGAAAACCGGGTCAACCCAGGGTGTGGAAACGTAAGCTAACGCCCACGGCTTCAATAGCGGTTTTCGGAGTTCATCATGCCCGAGCAGTGGGATTACAAGAAGGCTGGACTCGATCTGGGGAAGTACGAGGAAACGATTGCCGGCATTCAACCGTTGCTTGCGCGCACTCAGGACCGCGCCCGGGTGATTCCGTCGCCGTTTCCACCACGGAAAGGCGGCAAGGGAACAGGTGGGTTCGCCAGTCTTTTCGACTTGAACCCAGGTGGCCGCTACACGAATCCGGTTCTGGTGACGTGTACCGATGGTGTTGGCAGCAAGCTCAAGGTCGCCTGCCTAATGTCGAAGTACGACACGGTGGGGATCGACCTGGTCGCCATGTCGGTAAACGATCTCATCTGCACCGGTGGCGAACCCCTCGTGTTCCTCGATTACATTGCTATGCCAAAAGACGATCCGCCGCTGAGCGTGGCCTTGCTCCAGGGCATCAGCGATGGGTGTCTGGAAGCCGGATGCTCGCTCGTGGGTGGCGAAACAGCAATCCTGCCCGATTTCTACCAGCCGGGCGACTTTGACATGGCCGGCTTTGCTGTTGGAGTGGTGGAACGTGACCGGATTATTGATGGTCGGCACATTCAGACCGGGGATGTGGTCATCGGGCTGGCTTCGAGCGGGATTCACTCAAATGGTTACAGTCTGGTCCGGAAGATCGTATTTGAAGCGGCTGGGCTGAAGGTGACAACTCCAGTTCCGGAACTGGGCAAGACTGTGGGCGAGGAGCTACTCACACCGACGAGGCTCTACGTGAAGCCAGTGCTTCGCCTTGCTTCGCAAAGCGAAGCTCCTTGCCCCTTGCCCCTGAATGGGTTGGCCAACATCACTGGTGGCGGATTGCCGGACAACATTTCGCGCATTCTGCCACCCGGAAAGCGGGTATTCGTGAAATGCGGTTCGTGGCCCGTGCTGCCAGTGTTTGGCTGGTTGCAGAAGCTCGGCAACGTGGTGGATGAGGAAATGTTCCGGGTGTTCAACATGGGAATCGGCTTCGTGATGATCTGCGCTCCGGGCTTCGCCAAGAGCATCATCGACCACCTGGCCAAGGACAATGTGCCTGCGTGGGAAATCGGTGAAGTACGAGACGGTGAAGTCGGAGTACAGATCGATTAGCGATTGCTGAAGAAACCAGAATAACTGGTATTGCAGGTGGATCGTCTTCCCAGGGCACTGCAAGGCTTCACCGGGTGGTGGCACTTTTGAGTGAGACTTGGCTTGTGGCAACGGAACTCAGCGAGAGCCAGATCTACGACAAGCTCTCCTCAGCGTGGCCGGACGATGAGACCGCGCTGAGTCGAACACCACTCGAGAAGCCGAGCCTTGTATCGATCGACCCGCTCCGGATGCCGGTCCGCGAGGTTGCGTTGCTCACCCGGGTCTTCGGCCAGATCGAAGAGTTTGTGTCGGTTCGATTCGATCTCGTGGACGTACTTCCAATTCTCTTCCCGCAGACCGACAAGGGCAAGCGAACAGTCCGTGAAGAACTGGACAGTTGCCCGTTTACCAGCCAATCGCGACAATCCCTGATAATCCGCTGGGGCCGTCGCCCCCAGCAGGTCGAGCATCGTCGGAACCACGTCCACGTGGCTGGTCAATCCCGGCAATCGCACCCCTTCCGTGATGAGTCCCGGAGCAGTGATGACGAATGGAACCCGGACGTTTTCCTCGTAGATGAACAGATTGTGTCCCACGTTCCGCGGGTGCTGATTGAACGCTTGCCCGTGGTCACCGACGAACACGAACAGGGTCTCCCGGTCCAGTCCCCGCGACTGCAGGCCAGCGACGAGTTCGCCCAGAGCCGAGTCAGCATAGTGCAGAGCGTTTCGGTAACAGTCGATTTCCTGACACTCGCGGAACGGGCCAGGTTTGGGGGTCTCGTAAGGATGGTGACCGGCGATAGGCACGTAGGTGACGAAGAACCGTTCGCTGCGCGGAAGGCCATCCACCCAGGAGAGCAACCGGCGAACAGTCGGTCCTTCCTCGATCCCAAAACTGGAGTTGCGGTTCCAGCCAATGTCTCCCGCGTCTTCCAGCACCTCGTAACCCCGGTTGCGGATCACCGATTCCATCCCCAGATACTTGAATCGCCCGGAGTGGAACAAGGCGGTCCGGTATCCCTGGCCCCTGAGAACTGCAGCGATTGAGGGCGTCGCGATCGTTTCGCACTGTTCCGGCGTCGTGTCCAGGGCCGGGTAACGCGAGAACAGAAGCGTGAACAGAGCCTTGATGCTGTCCGGGTACGCCACGTAAACGTCCTCGAACAACATCCCCTGCCCGGCAAAGCCGGTGAGGTTCGGCATCGGATCCTCGGCTGCCCCGTACGGCTTGAGATACTGGGCCGCCGTCGATTCCAGCAGCACGAGCACCACGTGCCGGTTGGCCGCGGCACCGCGGAATCGCGCCAGAGGGTCCGGCGTGGTGGTTGGGACACTCGAGTCGGGCACCGGTTCCCGGCTGTCGCCAGTTCCCACGCGCGGGAACTGGCTGACCACCAGAGCAACAACCGCGTTGCGGTGTGCACCCAGCGTCTCGACGCGGGAAACTGCCAGCGGTCCGAGCGCGATCAATGGCACCAGCGCGAGAACGCCGATTGCCGACTGCCGCGGGCGGACCCGGCGGAAGACCCACGGGAGCCCCACCGCCGCAAAGAGAACCAGAACAGGCAGAGCAAGGTTCGTGAAAGTCGCGTAGTGGCCGATCGAGTCGGTCAGCGGTGCCCCCGCTGCTCGCAGCATCGGGCGGGTCAACGGCGTTCCCAACACCCGTGCCACGGGTACGTTCGCGGCGGCATACACCACCACCACCGCATACAGACTCCACCCAACCCACGAGTGCCGGCGAGTTGCCAGGTCGAACGCGGCGATGATGGCGACAAGCAACAGATCCTGCCACAGATACGCGATGGGACTCCACACCGACGCGGGCACGTCCCGCCCAACCAGGGCGCAGACCTTCGCCAGCACCAACACGCACAGGAGACTCGCGGGTCTCATTGCTTCACCAGATTGAGTCGCTTCAGGAGAAACCAGGACACGACGGCGAAACGGGGGCTCCTGTGCCAGATCCAGTCATGAACCAGGAGGTTGGGCGCGGGGGGGTCGCGAGACAAACGATCCCGCGACCCGACGTACGCCAGCGGAATAACCACAAGGTCAAAACCCGAGTGCCGTCCGGGATCGTAACGCTCGTTGACGAACTCCGTGTCGCCGAGAGAAAACGTCTGCGCGGTCCGCAGATTCGCGGCGTCGGAGTCAATGATGACCAGTCTCGCCTTCGGAAGCAGTTCTCTCAGAATGAGAGCCGTCCTCGGGAACAGCCCACCGCCCACGATTCCAACCCGGGTCACCGTCCCAAGTCCGGGCAACAGCGCCCGGAAAGCGCGCCGGTGACTCGCCAGCACAAACCACTGAAGGAGCCGCGACCGGACAACGAGCCGTTCCAGGTTTTCGAGATTGAAGACCTCAAGCCACCGCAGAACTGCCGGCCAGCGACTGACCAGGACATCCGCCCGAGCCAGCCGGGGCAGTTCCGTCCAGTGGGTCGCTATCCGGTCGTGGTGTTCGACGTGGTATCCATCGTTGAAGAAGAGGAAGTTGTAGAGGCGACCGTGGTGGCTCACCGTCCCTCGGACGTGTTCGTGGTACCCATGCAGCCAGCACAGGGCCAGTCCGAGGGCGAACCCGGGTAGATACGCGGTCAGGAAGAAGACCGGGGTGACGGACAGGAGCACTGCCCAAAGGCCGACGACGAGCCCGGTTTCCAGTGCGAACTGTGGGGTGAACCGCAGCCGCCAAGCAATCCCCGCGTGGTGCGCCAGATGGCGATCCCGCCACAATGTTTGCGGAATCCCCAGGAGGACGCTCAGGTAACACCCGAACAGTCGGTTCAGCCACCGCGAGGCGAAGAAGGGCTTGTGGATGAAGTAGTGCGAGATGGTGTTCGAGTTCCACCACAAGCCGAACGCGACCGTCAGAAGCGTCGGAAAGGCGAACACGATCGCCCCCTGCGCCATCGCCAGCGCGACAAGCAGGGCGTCCCACCGGGAGTGGCGGAAGACGCCTCGCGACCCGGAAATGGCGAGTGACACGCTCATCTGATTCGTTTCTTCACCAGGTGAGGAAAGTTCCGGGGCAGGTCACAACCGCGGTTACTTCTTGTCGCCGGGTTTCTCCTGCCGGTATTTCTGGAAGTCCAGCACCGGGCTTTTGCTCTCCTCGAGCCGGTGGCTCGTCCGCAGACGCACCAGCCCAGCATTGAGTGGATACGCCGTTGCGATCGTGCTTTTCGAACCGGGAGCGTGAACTCGCGAGATGGAGAAATCGTAGTTCGGCTTGGCGTAAGCAGAACCGAACGCAACGTAGCGTCCGGGTAATCGGTCGTCCTCCTTACCAATGACCTCATCCTTCAACGCGGCGATCTCCGCGAGGTCCGCCCACTCGGTCCGGCAGAGCGCAGCTTTCGCCTTCGGCTCGGGAAGCGAGAAGTGCAGGTAGCCGGCCTTCACGTCCGATCGCATGCCATCAATCTCCACCATGATGAACTCACCGTGGATCTTGATCTCCCTGGCGTCCTCCGGCTTCGCTCCTTCGGGGACGAACTCGACCTTCGTGACGTGAGCGTAGATGCCGCTCGGCTGACTCGCCTTTGCCGACCCGGCGACTACGAAGCAGGCAACCAGACTTGCCAGTAACCATTTCATGACGTGAACTCCTAAGTTTGAGAACAGAAGAGAATTTCAAAGAGACTACTCCGACACGTACCGTCCGATGGCCGAACTGCCACCGCGAACCCGGTCTCCGACCTGGACAAGGAGTTCCAATCTCGCCGGGTCCGACAGGTAGAATTCCGTCCGGGAACCGAACTTGATCATGCCGAACCTGGCTCCCCGGGCGAGAACCCGACCCGGCCGTGCCTCGTTGACCACGCGACTGGCAAACGCTCCGGCGATTTGACGGACCAGCATCAACTGATGCGGTGCAGCTTCCAGTTCGAGGAGCGTCGAGAAGCGTTCGTTCACGTCCGGGGCAGCAGGGTTGCGGACGTCGAGGAACCGGCCTGGCCGGTATTCGACGGCGACAACGCGAGCACTTTCTGGGCACCTGTTCACATGAACGTTGAAGAGCGACAGGTAGATGCCGATCCGAACGGCCGGCCCCTGGAACTCCTCCAGCCACTCGACCCGGGTGACGTCCGTGATCCTCCCATCAGCCGGCGACACGAGCAACCCCGGCTCTGTCGGAATGCGTCGAGAGGGATTGCGGAAGAACCAGAGCACGAACAAGAACCCGAGAGCGGGCAACACTGCCCCCCACGGCAACCAGAACAAGAGCGCAACGGACGCCAGGAGCTGAACACCACCGAAAAGGAAAACTTCCGCCCAGCCAGGGCGGGTGATGGGCAATCGATCGCGCCAGGCGAACGCATCGTCGGTTGGGTCAAACCAGTAGCCACAAATGTTCCGACAGAACTTGAGATCGCGTGAATCGATCACGTTGTGGCAACAACCGGGACACTCTCCTCGCCGGACTGCCGCCATGCGAACCACGTGGCGAGGCCGAAAGGTGCGGAGGCAAGCCCGACGCAGCTTCCCCCAGGCTCGCTCTAATCGCACGGCCCATCCACCGCCCGGTTGGACTCCGGTCACGTTGGGGTTCACCGGTTGTGGGGACAACCTGCTGGACGGCTCAATGAGGCTATTGTGCCGCATCGTTACGGGTATCACGTTTCGAGTGAAGGAAAAAACCGAAAAGGATCCGTCAAGGCGTTTCCCAGGCTATCCGCGATCACCTGGCTCTCTGTGTCTACGATAGCCGTTCAGGTATCCTACAGAATGTTGTTAATCGTGAAACGTAAACAGAAATGAGTTGTTTACTACCAATGGTGGGTAATTGTCTTGCGCTGACGGAAGTCGCCTGGGTAAGCCCAAAACCTGAGGAAATTCGCGGGCCACTCGCGCAACCGACCAGCGTCGTTTCAGACCGAGCAGCTTCGGCGGAATCTAACGGAGTCGTGGGCAACTCTGACACAAGGCAAAAGCGCCAACGTGGGACAGCCGTTTCCTCGCTGGCTCTTC
The DNA here is from genome assembly GCA_035947935.1 of Gemmata sp. Classification (GTDB taxonomy): domain Bacteria; phylum Planctomycetota; class Planctomycetia; order Gemmatales; family Gemmataceae; genus Gemmata. The sequence continues at coordinate 6,214 of DASZJS010000571.1, forward strand.
GAGCTTGTGTCAAACCAAATCGCGTGAAGTATGATTACATCACTTGTCCCATCGCGGGATCGCTGATGCTCCATTTGCCAGTTTCCACTCGTCCTGCATAACGCTTCTCAAATCGTTCGGCACCCGTGATGCGTACACTCAGATCGTACCAGCCCGAACTCTTTGCTGTATCAACAGCGAACTGCCGCCTTTCCCCTTTTGGAGTCATGCCTTGAATGGATTCGCTGCCGTAAGAACGATCTTGAATGACAATGGTTAAATTTGGCAGTGAATCACGGTGAGTAACGCTTATTCCCACGCGGCCGCTCAGGGCCGGTTCATTCGGATTGACTCGAAGGTACTCAAGAGCAATGTCGAGGCGCGGATCGTTGTTGTCGCCCAGGAATTCGCGGAAGAATCCATTAGGGCCATGCACGCGGAGGTGATACTGGCCCTTGTCGAAGACATCGAGCGGCCAGGAATCGTCCACAGTCTCGCCCGCGGCGACAGCGTAATGGCGGACCATCAAACCTTTTGCGGTCATGGCATAGACAATGAACGGCACCCCCACGGCCCGGGCTCCGAATAGATCTTTCATCGCCTCGAACCGAATGGCGAAAGCGGTTCGGTCCTTGTTCAAAGCCCCATCGACCATCAGTTGATAAGGTAACGGGCAGGATCGCCGCGTGCCGGGTTCCTGTTTGGGAAGCAGTGAATCGGCTGGTTTCTTGCGGATCTGGCCGATTTCCTGTTCGGAAAGGGCATGAAAGCCCGAGGGGACTTTCTGATATTGCGCGCGATGAATGCCCTCGATCACCTCATCCCGAAGCAGAAACTTGTCCAGGCCCGCTTGTACATCGGCAGTAGACTGGAATGTCGAGGTCAGATCGCCGCAAATTGCCCGTCGCCAGTGGGTGATGTTCGATTCTTTAATCGGGCGGCCGGTTTTGTGCGTCAAAAGCACTTCCAGGAATTGCAGCACCGAGGTGTGGTCGAATACTTGCGAACAGACGCAACCGCCGCGACTCCAGGGGGAGGCAATAATCATCGGCACGCGGAAGCCGAGACCCATTGAGTTGCCGCGAACCGCGCCGGTCGGCTTGTGCTTTCGGTCCTGCTCCCGTTCGACGTATTCGAGCGTCGTGTCTAAACTTTTTGAAGTGACGCCCGTTTCGGGCTTTTTCGGGTGCGGTGCCTGAAACGGCGGGACATGATCGAAGTAACCATCGTTCTCGTCGTAGGTGAGAATGAAGACCGTTTTCTTCCAGACCTTGGGGTTCTTGGTGAGAATGTTGAGGACTTCCGAAAGATACCACTGGCCATACCAAGCAGACGATGGATGATCCGAAAAGCGTTCCGGCGGCACGAGCCACGACACCGTCGGCAGTGTCCCGTCATTCACGTCCTTGCGGAATTGATACAGCACATCTCCCTTGGGTACGTTGAGTCGTCGGGTGGCGTTGCCGTCCTTGTAGGTCAAGTCCGCGAGTTCCCGATAAGCGGGGTCGCCTTTATTTGTGCAGAACGCCCTGGCATGTAGGCTTTTCTCCCGCGGCGACAGTTTCTCGTAGTTTTCCTTCGAGAATTCGACACGATCCACTTTGCAATGCTCATGCTGGGCTTTGAGATCGGCAATGCTCTTGCGGAGTTTTTCTGCGGCATCGCCTTCCAGGGTGGCTAACTGCTTTGTGTCAGTTTCGATTTTCTTGGAAAGCGACTCAATAGTCCGATCGAGATATGCCTGGTGGCCGGCCATGAATCGTACATGAAACTGCGTGAACCATTCGATTGGACTGTCGCCGTAGTTTGCCAGCCAGGCGTCAGCCTCGTCGCTAAGTCCGGTAGGGACGGTCAATTCATTCTGGTAGATCTTCCACGAGACCCCGTGGTCTTCGAGTCGCTCGGGGAATGTCGTCCAGTTTACCCACTGGCCGTAATCGCAGTCCTCATTGCGCACCAGGGCCGGGGAAGTCGCAGTTGGCTTCGCGCGGATCGTGCCGGTCCAGAGGTGCAAGCGGTTCGGGGTGGTGCCCGTCAGTGTCGAACAAAAGTTCTGATCGCAGATTGTGAAGGCATCCGCCAAGGCGTAGTAGAACGGGATGTCCTCCCGCGTGTGGTATCCGAGCGTGAGCGGCATCGTCGCATAGTTCTGATTGCCCGATCGCTTGACCTGCAACCACCTATCGTGCTTGCCACCGTTGGCCGCATCGACCTGATCCGTCCAACCGTGAGGAAGCGAACCCATCCAGGTGGTTTTCGTTTCCTTGATGTCGAGCCGAAACGGAACATACTTCTCGCCCGCGGCGTTCGACTGAACCCAGACTGGGTTGCCGTCAGGCAGCCGTATTGTTCGGGGGTCATTGAAACCGCGGACGCCCCGAAGCGTTCCGAAGGCGTGATCGAAAGACCGGTTTTCCTGCATGAGGATTACGACGTGCTCCGCATCGAGAAAGCTGGAGCCATTCTCCGGCTCGATGGCCGCAGCGCGTTGGATGGATGCAAGGAAGCCGCCATTCAATCCCGCAGCTCCCACCCAGGCGGCCACATCTTTCAAGAATCGCCGGCGCGTTTTCATGGGAGCCTCAGAACCGAAGTGGTCATCGGTATGCCAAGAGGAGCAATACAGATGATTTATTCGACTCGAGGGCCGGTTGCCTGTGTAAGTTCGGTGAAGATCGTGCGTGCAACGGGTAGCAACATGCTGCTGGGCGGAGCAATTACTCTTCTGCGGCCTCGGCTCCCATGCAACCGCCTCCAAAACCGCGCTGCGAAAGTAAACCCTGGAGCTTGGTCACGATCTTGAGCAATTGCCGCTGTTCGATGGGCGTGAGATCGCGGAAGAGTTCCGCGATTGCCTCCAGGTGTCCACCAGCAGCCATCTGGCACCCAAACTCGGCTCCCTCGGTAGTCAACTTTACGACCGTCGCCCGACGGTCGGTCGTGTGCGGCATCCGACGGACCAACCCTTCTGCTTCCAATGCATCTACCAGAGCGGTCACATTCCTGGCGGTTACCCCAAGTTCGTCGCTCAGGCCGCTCATGATCTGCGGTCCCATCCGGTGCAGTGCTCCGAGCAGGCGCATCCGGGGGAAACTCACTCCACCTTCCGCAAACCGACTCTGAACCCACTTGAAATAGGCGGGGCCAAAACCCGCAAACGCCCTGGCAATCAGGCTTGAGTTGTCCGGTGGTTGGTCAGGATCACTTGACATTGCTGAACCTATTCATTATCTGTTATTACACAATGTAGCAAATCATGGCATTGCGAACCACGGATTCTGTTGCTCGACTGTTCTATTCCAGCGTCCAAGTCCCAAGTCAATGAGGATATCATGTCTGAGCAAATCCTGGACGATCCCGAGCCTGTCCGTTCGTCGCATTGGCGACTGGCGGTTCTTGTGGCGGTTGTATTTGGTGGCGGGATGTACCTGCTGGGTCAGTGGGCCGCTGGCGACGATGCCGGACGGTTCCCATCGACGGCGGTCATCATCACGATCATGTTGAGTCCGATGCTCGCGTTACTCGGATTCACGGGGTGGTGGGTGCTGCTGGGCGATGGCCGGTGGTACCATCGGATCCTTGGCGTCTTAGGATGCGGCATGGCGGCTGCCGCTGCAGTGGTGATTGCCCATCCTTACATCCGCCCATTCACGGCCATGTGGGGCGTTCCCTTGAGTGTGGGGCTTTCCGGACTGACACTGGCGGCAATACCATCGCTTCACTGGCGTCGAGTGGTCGGAACGATTGTATCTATTGTGGCAATCACCCCCTGGTTGCTCCTTCGCCTGGATGGCGTGACAGGCGAGTATGTTCTCGACACATCGTACCGCTGGAAACCATCGATCATCGAACAGGCTGATGCCCAGCTTGCCGATCGTTCGACCGCGCTGCCGACCGAGCCGATATCGGTCACCGAGAGCGGTAAGATTTCCAGCGAAGATTGGCCTGGTTTCCGCGGCGCACTTCGCTCCGGGGAAGTTCCAGCCGCGGCGCTGCACGACTGGAATGGCACACAGCCGCGCGAACTCTGGCGGCACACGGTAGGCAAGGTTGGCCCAGCGTGGTCATCGTTCTGTGTTGTCGAGAATGCCCTCTTCACCCAGGAACAACGAGGAAAAGCGGAATCGGTGGTCTGTTACCGTGCGGATACCGGCGTGGAAGTGTGGGCGCGAGGTGAGACGAGCTTGCACAACGATCAGCCAAGCGGAACGGGGCCGCGGGCCACACCGACATATGCCAACGGCATGATTTACGCGATGAGTGCGACCGGGATTGTCTCCTGTCTCAAGGCGAGTACAGGCGAGCCGGTCTGGGTCGTGAACCTCACGGAACGGTTTGAAGCAACCAAGCCGATGTACGGGTTCTCGACATCGCCACTGGTTGTAGGAGAGTTGGTCATTATCAATCCGGCTTCGACCGCATCGCCACGGTTGGTTGCACTCGAAGCGGCAACGGGAAAAACCCGATGGACGACCGAAGTGAACGGAACCGATGGCTATTCCTCTCCCCACCCGGCAGCCATTCAGGGTGTCGATCAGGTGCTGCTGTTCAATGGAAACGGCTTGTTCGGCCACGATCCAGCCACTGGCCGGGAACTATGGCATTATGACTGGAAAGTGGCCACGACCGAGCCGACGACCGTGCAACCGCTTGTCCTCCCAGACGGGAGGATCGTGATTGGCGGTGGCAATATGGGGCTTGGGATTCGCTGTGTGAACGTACGGAAGGAAGGGGACGGGTGGTCCGCCACGGAAGCCTGGCGGACCACCAAGTTCACGCCCAAGTTTAACGACTTCGTACGTTTGGGCGATTATCTATATGGGCTGGACGGTGGCATGTTATCCTGCATCAAACTGGCCGATGGGCAGCGCATATGGAAGGATGGGCGCTACGGAGCCGGACAAGTACTCCTCGTGGGGAGCAAGCTGCTGATTCTTTCCGAGAATGGGCAACTCGCGTGCGTCGCTGCGAAACCCGATGACTACGAGGAACTCTGGAAGATGGACGCGATCAAGGGCAAGACGTGGAATCATCCGGCTATTGCCCACGGTCGCCTGTTCGTGCGCAACATGGGCGAGATGGCGGTATTCGACCTGCCGACTTCGGCGAAGGATAAGTCGCCGACCAGTCCGATGGATAAGTGAACCATACTCGCACCGATGGTGTCTCTCTGCAATCGCAGAGGAGATCCCATGAACGACGATGAATTCCTGGCCGGGTTCGAGGCATGTACTCTCGCCCGGCCAGAGTGGACGCACGAAGCCCACATTCGCATGGCCTGGCTTTACTTGACCCGATACCCTCTGACCGAAGCACTCGAACGTGTGCGTGGTGGTATTCAGCAACTCAATAACACATTCAGCAAAGCCGAACCCGTCCAAGAGCAATCGCGACTCCCTTGCGGACAACGACCCAAGCAGTCGGGTGGCTACCACGACACGATCACGGTTGCATTCGTTCGATTGATTGCGGCGAGACTCCGCGACGATGATACCTTTCTCGCCTTTCGCGACCGCAATCCCGATCTCTTCGACCGTACCCTCACGGCGTTGCTCCGCCACTACACGAAAAAGCGACTCCATTCGGCCAACGCGAAACGAATGTTCGTCGAGCCGGACCTGGAAAAGCTACCGGTGTAATGATGCAGGGGAACGATTGAATGCACCACGAGCATTTGGATTCGATCGGCAGATTCCATGTGCGGGTTAAACAGTATCTCTAGCGACTGTTACATCGAGGAAGAGGAGGGGTCGCGGTGTGTTCGCATTGTAGCGTATGTACCTGCTCCCTCAGCATCACCAATTCTACACGTTCGGCGGCGAGGTGCTCGTGGAGGGTCGTGAGCGATTCGCGGTGCGCATCCAGATGTTTGACCAACTCCTTGATTTGCTCCTGCTGGGCCGCGTGTTCGCACCGTAGCGTATGCACTTGCTGTCTCAGCGACACCAATTCTACACGCTCGGTGGCGAGGTGCTCGTGGAGGGTCGCGAGCGATTCGCGGTGTGCATCCAGATGTTTGACCAATTCCTTGACTCGCTCCTGGTGGGCCGCGTGTTCTTGGAACAGCAGGTACTCAAGTGCCGGTTGTACCCATGCCCAGTCTGGTTCATACCCTTGCTCGATGAGCCACTGGCCGCACTCACGTGCCAGGACGACCAGGTGGCGAGGCGTTGCTTGCTGTCGCCAACTGCCTGTGCGGCCGTCGCGTATGTGGTTCCAGTGCAGCAGTGTCTCTTCATCATGACACAATGCGTTGGCCGGATCAGTCAAATCAACGCCCCGCACGCGGAAGGCTTCAGTGAGACGATCGATCCTCGCCCGGTTGTTCTCCAGAGAGTACTCCCTGGCGATGTCTCCTGCGGCCGCTGCCGACAGTGCGATGCCGAAGGCAGCCGCGATCTCGCACACTGCTCTGACGGGATCGGCGGTAATCTGCTCATACCGCTGCATCAGGGACCGGGAAAAGCCGGTCCAGTAACGGAAGTTTCGGATCGTCTTCGGGAGCAAGTCCGTCCCTTCGATCTCCTGCTCGAAGGTACTGTTCCGCTTGTGGGCGATCGAGTACGCCACGTCGCGCATGTCGCGGTATGAGTAGACAGCAAAGGCAGCCCCGTTGGTTAGCAGTTCCGCGAATAGCGGGTCTGGCTCGTGAGCCTTGATGACGACCCAATCTGACGGACTGGAGAGATTCCGAAGACGTCCCTCAAGCGAGTTGCCATCGAACAGATAGCCAAGCCGCTCGCCCGAGTAGAACCGTTCGACGAGATGACAGGCGACATTGTACTGCCACGTCGATGCAGCGCGGTACATGCCGCAGCAAATGACGACCATACGTCACCACTCTCCCAGAAGTACAGTCATGTTGAAATGTCACTTCGCCGCTGAGCCGGGGCTGCGCCAGCACCGAAGGAACTTTCTCAGTGTGTGCCTACACGCCTCAGTCGGTTGTAGAAAGCCCCAGATCCGTTGAGGCACAGGGTGCCGATCCCTCTCCTCAGTCGGCCAGTTAACTGGCGCCACTGTGTCAGGGTCCTCCAGAGGCCCTTTGCCGCCGACATCAGATGTGGCGACTTGGTGGGTGGAGGAGCGACCGGCATGCGCCCGACCGAGCCGCGGGCATATGTCAACCGCAGACGGAGACGATGAAGATTTTCCAGAAAGCAGGGCTCATAGAGGCAGGCGTTGTCGCGGCTCTCCGACCGCCAATTCCATTCGGCGGTGGCCCGCCAGGTGAATGCGCACGGTGCTCGCTCAGAAAGGAGGACGTATAGGTAAAGATCCTCAAGCACTGCCAGGTGAGGGTCGCGTAGCGCAGCTTCGTTGAGTAGATCCCGAGCCGCGATCCAGGAGTGTGCGAGTACGTACTTGTTCCCATCGAGCAAATTCACATCGTCGAGAGGGCCGTAGTAAGCCATGTGGCGGGTCTCTGGTACGAAATCCCCAAGCGGCCCGTGGAAGTGAGACTGGTCCTCGTAATGGCCCTCTTCTTCCTGTACTCGGATCCCACCCGAGCGGGCCATCTTCGGCGCGTTCGGCCCACTGAGCAGGGCGAGTACTGTCGCGACGTGGTTTGGGTGGAGGAAATCGTCATCATCCAACACACCAAAGAACGGTGCTGTGAGAGATCGCAGGCCAGCCCAAAGGGCATGACTCCGCACCCCGGACGCGGCCATCCGGATCACCTTCAGCGACAAGAACCCATTACGGTAATCGCCCATCAGTTCATCCAAATCCTCTTGGTTCCCCATCCAGACGAGAATGACGCTGAGGTTGGCATGTGACTGAGCTTTGAGGGAGTCCAGCGCCCGCCGAACGAAGCGAACCGGACGTGTTCCTGCCCGCACGACGTACTCGACGGTGGGTGATGTCGTGGGGGGCACCTCATCGGCAGATGCTGGTGGGTTGTACCCGGAAGACTCTCGGACGCGAGCGAGCAACCGAGGCAGTCGCTCAAACTGACGTTCGAGACAATACTTCTTCTCAAAGATCGCGTGGGCCTGCCGGGCCATGCGGTCGGCTTCGGCAGGGTGTTGCCGAACCCACTCCACATGCTTGGCGACCTGCTCAACGATGTCGCGGCCTCCTCGCGTATCGATGTAGAGCAAGCTGTCGCCAAAGAGTGCCTGGCCAACCTGTACTGCATCGGTAATGACTACCGCGCCAGCCGCGATTGACTCCCAGATCCGCATCGTCGGGAGGTCGCATCGGAGGTGTTCGGGAGAGTGGATGCACAGGGCGATCCCTGCCTCCCGGATTCGGTCGATCATCGACACGCCGTCGTATGGCACCCGCCCGCGGTAACACTGCGGCAGGTCACGCCACCGGTTCGGGGGGCCGTAAACATCCAAAGGGACAGCGGCGGCGAGCCGCTGGAACAGGTCGCCGTGCCGCTTCCCCGCGTCCCATCGCATCCCGACATAGAACAGTCGCCGCGCGGGTGGGGGATGATCGGGGAGTGGCATTAGGGGGGAACTGAGGAAAAAGAGGTCGTCGTCGATGACGAGTTTCTTGCCTGTCGAGAAGTGGAGGTCTTCGAGGTGCCGTGTGACGACATCAGAGCCGGACAAGTAGCCGTCGTAACTCAGCACGTTCGACAGCGTGTTTGGAAAAAGGTCGAAGTATTCTGCGGGATTCGTCATCATCCCGATCGTTGGGTACGGCGTCGCCTTGGGTGTCGTGTAGTGGGTGGCGATCACACAGTCGGGTTGGAATCGCATCACGTCTTCGGAGGTGACCGCACGGATGACCTCCCAGTTGAGATTCCGGAACGCGTGGAGGAACCTGTGAACGAGTTCCTTCTCCGCCGTCTCGTGGTTGGGAAAGCAGTCGTGAACCGCGACGCGCATCATCATCCTCCGGTTCGGTCACGCGGCTTTCGCCACGAGCTGGTCGCAGTACCACGCGATAGTGCGGTCGAGCCCCTCGGAGAGACTGACCGTCGGAAGAAAGCCGAGCAACTCCTGGCAGCGGGTGATGTCCAGAAAGCGGCGGGGATGACCATCGGGACGATCGGTATCGAAATGGATCTCGCCGCCGTAACCCACCTTCTCTGCGATTGTGCGCGCCACTGCTCCCGTTGAGGTTTCCAGGCCGGTGCCGATGTTGATCGGCTCTGAAGTGTCCAGCCGTTCCGCAGCGAGACGGATAGCCCGCGCTGCATCCGCAACGAATAGGAAGTCCCGCGTAGCCCGGCCGGTGCCCCACAACTTCAGCACGGGTTGCCGTGCCCGGTGAGAGTCGACGCACTTTCGGATCATTGCCGGGATGACGTGCGACGTCTGGAGATCGAACGAGTCGCCCGGACCGTAGAGGTTGGTCAGGAGAAGGCTAACCGTGTTGAAGCCATATTGCTGGCGATATGCAGCCGCTTGCGCGATCAGAACCCGCTTGGCGAGGCCGTAGGGAGCAGTTGTGGGCTCAGGATATCCGTTCCACAGATCCGTCTCCTTGAGCGGGAGCGGCGCGAATTGGGGGTACGAACAGGTAGTGCCAATTAGCACCAGTTTCTCAACCCCCATCCGCCAGGATGCCTCAATCAACTCGGTGCCCATCACTAAGTTACGGTAGATAAACTCAGCGGGGTTTGCCTGGTTCGCACCGATGCCGCCCACGGCCGCAGCCAGATGGATGATGAGTTCGGGTCTTGTGTTTGCGAGCATCAGATCGATACTGCGCTGGCGGGTAAGGTCGTACTCGACCTGCCGGGGAGCAACGACACTGCGACAACCACACTTTCGGAGCTCGGCCAGCACATGTCCGCCAAGAAACCCGCCTCCGCCGGTGACCAGAATCCGCGTCTTGGCAAAACGGGACATAAGTTGGACCCATAAGAGATGGATCGCTCGACCGCGATAGCGAGCCGCCCCGACGATCTCTCCGCTTGGGCGGCAGCGTCTTCCCGACCCGGATTTCATTCCGCAGTTGGCTATCGGCTATTGTGAGAATGGCAGTTGAATAAATCCTCACTTGCTGCTTGCTGGGTCTTGCTGGGTCTTCCCAGTATTCTCCGGCTGAATGACCTTTGGCACGCTCCGTGCATAACGGTTCCTTCGGCATGGCAACCCCAACAGCGTCAGCGGGACACTGTTGGAGGCTTGGGCGAATGAGCCGCCGGGGGCGTTCCCCGGCGGCTCATTCTTTTCACACACCAACTCAGCACGTTTTCGTGGCATTTCACACCAATTCCCCAGGCGATACGCCAGGAATGCACTATCCGGTCGCCTAGCGCTGGCATCTCTCGCTTTAGTCACCCCTATCTATCCGAATTCATTGAAAAAAACTCCTTGTGGAAATGAGACGGAATCCCTGATCGCGCCAGAACCATCCTGATCGCCCATCGTTCAATCAACTGGTCGCTTCCAATGCTGAATCACGTTGTTGGGAATCAAAACACAAAACGGCCAAGTTCTTGAGAATATTCCATTCACGATATCATCTCACACATCCCAGGCCCCATATCCTGCAACTTGGGTTTGATTTTCGCATCCTGCCGGAGTATGTTCCTGCGGTTTACAAGTCCAAGGATGGTCCTGTGATCAGTTTGGTGCTACCTGCGTTCAACCCTGGCCCAGCCATCGAGCAGACGTGGCTTGCAGTCCGTCAATTCCTTGCCGCGCGCGCTGAGCAATCCGATAAGTGGGAAGTTCTGTTTGTTCTCGATGGCTGTACTGATGGCACCCCTGACCGACTGACCCGGCTGAAAAGCGAGGACGATCCGCGCATCCGCATTTTGAGTTACCCCACGAATCGAGGTAAGGGATATGCCGTTCGGAGCGGCTTGCTCGCAGCGCGAGGGTCGGTTCGCATTTTCACGGATGTCGATCTTGCGTATCCCTTCGAGGACATCCTCCGAGTCGCCGCGGTGATCAAAGCCGGAGCGGCGGTTGCAATCGGTTCCCGGGCGCATCCGGACAGCCGGGTTCAGCTTCCCACAGAAATCCTCGGTTACGCTTTTCGTCGGGTACTCCAGGGTAGGCTATTTGGCGCGATTGCCCGCTTGCTTCTGCCGATCGAGTTGCACGATACGCAGGCTGGGCTTAAAGGGATGACCGCCAGTGTGGCCGAATCCTTGCTTCCGCACATGGTCTGCGATGGATTTGGCTTCGACTGCGAGTTGCTCACCGCCTGTGCCCGATCGGCGATTCCGCTCGTCGAAATACCTGTGTGCGTTCGGTACGATGGCACAACCAGTACCACAGGTCCACGGTCGGGTCTGCGAATGTTACGCGAATTGTGGCGAATCCGCCAAACATGGCGAAGGAAATCGGTCCCTGTGGTACTAACGGGTCGAATACCAATTCCCGAAGTCGTCCGCACACGCCCGACGGTGGCGGCATGAAGCTGGGGCCGACCCGAGCAACCTGGAGCGTTATGCTTGACGTTCGCAACTTTGATACAAGCCCGAAGCGCCAGCGAGGGATAAGTATTCCCTCGCTGGCGCTTCGGGCTTGTATCAAACCAAACCGCGCAAAGTATAACGCTATGGGTTTGAACCGCGGTTTTGAGCCTTGACCCCAAAAACCCGAGGCGACTGTGCCCAATCGCCTACTACTCATCACTGCTGACGACTTCGGGATTGGCCCGGAGACAACGCGAGGCATCCTTAATGCTGCCTGGCGCGGGGTTGTCACGTCTTCTGTCGTCCTTGTGAACTCGCCATTTGCAACGGATGCTGTGCGCGTGTGGGAATCGGCAGGTCGTCCCGTTGAACTTGGCTGGCACCCCTGTCTCACACTCGATGCACCAATCCTACCCCCAAGTCGCGTTCCCTCGCTCGTGGGGCCAGACGGCCGGTTTCACAGCCTGGGTCGGTTTTTGAAGCGAATCTTTCTAAGTAGAATTAACGCCGCGGAGGTGCAAGCGGAATTCCACGCCCAGCTCGAGCGGTTCATCGATCTTGTGGGAAACCCGCCGGTGAATGTGAATGCCCACCATCACGTTCATGTCTTCCGGGTAGTGGTCGATGCCTTGACACACGTTCTATCCGATTTGACACCAAAACCATTCATTCGCCGGGTAGTAGAAAGCTCCGATACCCTTTGGGGTGTTTCCGGGGCGCGGCTGAAGCGAACATTTCTTGCTATTCGGGGTCGCTTGGCCGCTCATCGACAAGCTTTGCATGGGTTCCCGGGGAA
>DASZJS010000572.1:0-1906 GCA_035947935.1 Gemmata sp.
TGTGGTCCGATCACGCACGCCGATCGAAGGCTGTGATGAAACCTTTATGCCCGAATATGAAACCCACCCCGAGGAGCCCATTGTAGAGAGATATGCCCGCGCCTTGGGAGTGGTGGTTACGGACCGTACACCGGAGATTTACCTGAGGAATGACGAAAGGGAAGTCGCGACGGAGTTGCTGCGCGAGGCGGGGATCAGAAAATTCGAGCGCTTCTGTGTGATGCAGCTGACGGGTGGCTGGGCGGTAAAGTCGTGGGATGTCGCCCGGTTCAAAGCGATTGCGGAATATCTGGAACACAGAAGATTTCGCGTGGTGGTCTTGGGAAAAGACCAACAACCACACATCGACTTTGGGGTGGATTTGCGAGGGCAGGTTTCGCTTCGCTCCGTTGCCGCGGTCATCGAAAAATCCGCGCTGATGGTGACGATCGATTCTGGCCTCATGCATATCGGCTTTGCCTTTCGCCGACCCGTCGTGTCCCTGTTCGGGTGTACCGATCCGCTCAAGATCGTGCCCGATTGGGCGATGGAGGCCGCCCTTCACGCCGACACCGTTTGCCGTGGTTGTTCTCATCGCCTTCCTGCCCTGCCTTCGAGGCCGGTCCCGCAACGACCCACGCCGCTATGTCCCTGGGACACAGTGCTGTGCATGGAGCAACTTACGGTCGACATGGTGACCGCCCGGGTCCGGACGGAACTGGAGCGCATAGAAAAGCCGTCGGTATCGATCGTGCTGCTGCATTATAACAAGTACCACTTGGTGGAGGCGTGCCTTTCCTCGATCTTCAGGCAGGGGGCACGTTGTTCCTTCGAGGTGATCGTTGTCGCCAACGGCTCACCGACGGAAAACCTGGAGGCACTGCAACAATGGCGGCCCAACATCCGCATTCTGCATTTGGAAACCAACCAGACATTCGCCGCGGCGATGAACGCCGGGGCGCGGACCGCGCGCGGAAGATACCTCCTCCTGCTGAATGACGACACGACCGTAACCGCTGGCTGGTTAGACGAACTCGTCTCGTTCGTGGAGAGTGACCCTAATATCGGCATTGCCGGACCTAAGCTCCTCTACCCAAACAACGGCTTAATCCAGCATTGCGGAACGGTGGTGAACGAAAATGGCCTCTGCGAACATCTGTACAAAAACCTGCCAAGCAATTTGGCGGCAGCCAATCGGCCCCGCTATTTTCGGACACTGACTGGCGCATGCTTGTTGATTGATCGCGATCTGTTTTTTCGACTTGGAGGATTTGACCTTGCCTATGTCAAAATGGGCGGGTGTGAGGATACCGATCTGTGCTTCAAAGTCATCGAGCAGGGCAAAAGCCCTGCATACTGTCCGACCAGCGTGGTGTATCACCATGAAGGGGTCACCAGGGGGGTGCGGGACGAGCACCATCCGGAGGACCTGAACAATCGCCGAATTTTGGCTGAGCGGTGGAGCCACTATCTGAGGCCAGACATGTCGGATTATCTTTTGCTGGCCGAAATCGAGGATGAGGAGGGCGAGCGCTGGAAGCGGCTGGAAGAGATCCCCGCGAGCTGATCGCCAAATATGATACGGCCGAGCGGCGACAAGTCGGACGTTATCCGTTTAAGGTACAGCTTGCCTCCGGCTCCGCGCTCAGACCGGGTTACCTGCATATCGATGCGGCGGCAAGTTCGCCGAAAGTCAATATCGTCCATGACCTGGTGCTGCCACTGCCCTTCCTTGACGGCTCGGTTGGTGAGATGTACGCCGATGGCCTCGTCGAACGCATCCCATGGCGAACGCTTCCCGAAGTTCTACGGGAAGTCCATCGCGTGCTGATGCCGGGGGGACGACTGCAAATCGTAACGACCGATCTTCGTTCGATAGCGATGCGATATCTCGATGAATTCCGCTCGTCGCCAAATTCGGCAATCG
>DASZJS010000573.1:0-8064 GCA_035947935.1 Gemmata sp.
ACCCCTCGCTCTCCCGGGCATGGATGTCGGTGGAAATAACTTCACTTACACGGACCAATCGACCGACCCCCGGCACATACGCCTCACACACGAATGGGTTGAGCGATCAATTTCCCATCCGCCTGCTGCTCCGCCTTCCCCCATTTTCCCGGTCGAGGGAGCACGGACAACTGGAACCGACATCGTCTTTCGGTGGCGTCATCCCGAGAATTCCGAGGACGAAGGCATCGCGGATTATCACTTCGAGCTTTCAGAACGGCAGGACATGGCTTGGCCCCTGTCATCCAACTTCTCGAAACTGGTGAGCAACACCGCAGATCGCGGTCTGCCGCATTACCGCGTGCCCTACACCGGCCTCCTGACGCCGGGACAAGCGTACTACTGGCGGGTTCGGGCCAAGAACACGAGCGGAGTTTGGGGGCCGTGGAGCAAAGCGTGGAGCTTCACAGCCGGTGGGCCAGCAGAGCCAGTGGAGGTGGCCCTGGAACCGACGAAGGAACTCGACGGCAAGATGATTCTTCGATGGAAGCCCAATTCCGCGGGCCAAAAACCAGTTGCATATCGCGTCTACGGGAGCGACGAGAAAGGCTTTTCGGTTAGCGATGAGCCATACCGAAGGGATGTCGGCCAGTCCAAAGACCTACCCGCCCGGGCTCCTGCCAATTTCGCAGCTGAAACATCAAACACCGAACTGGTTGTCCTCGGTGCCGGGGTAAACCTGCCGAACGCTAACAAGGCTTTCTACCGCGTGGTGGCCGTCGATGATAACGATAAGCGGAGTGGGCCTTCCGACTACGCTGCCGCTGCCCGCCCGTTCATCTACAGCAAACCCCCGGAGACAGCCAAGGTCGGCTTGGAGTTTCAGTATCAGGTCTCCGCCATCCGTTCTTTGGGAGACCTGCGCCTGCGGGTTGTGGAGGGCAAGGAAGTAGCAAGCTTCTGGGATATCGAGAAGCCCCGGTTTGTACTTGCTGAGGGTCCGACCTGGCTTCGCATCGACGAAAATACCGGCGTGCTTCGCGGCGTACCGGACGCTGCGGGGAACGTGGAGGTTGTCATCAAAGTGACCCTGGAGCGGTCGGTCCGCAGACTGGATGAAGGTCGTCTGAGTTGGGGACAGGAGCAGGTGAAGGATGTGGTCGTGGAGAAGGTGGGTAGTAAGGAGCAAAGGTTTCGGATCGAGGTGGGGCAGTGAACCGCGCTCATCGCAGGGCTTGCGGATTGTAACTAGCCGCGGAGCGGCGTTTGATGGTAGCCAGGGGTTTCGCTCGCCTTCGGCTCGCTCCACCCCTGGGAGAAGACTCACCGGTAGCTGTGTTCATTCGTCGGGAATGTTCCCTCACGGACTTCGTGGCAATAGGTTTCCACGGCCGCTTTCACCATCCCACCGAGGTCCGCGTAGCGCTTCACGAACTTCGGTTTGAAGTCTGGAAACAGCCCCAGCATGTCGTGGAAAACCAGCACCTGACCATCGCAGCCGACTCCCGCTCCGATGCCGATGGTTGGGATTGCGATCGCCGCGGTTATTTTGGTGCCCAACTCCGCAGGCACCGATTCCACAACCGCGGCAAATGCACCCGCTCCCTCAAGAGCAGCGGCATCCGCAAGCAACTGCTCCTCGTTGCGTTGCACCTTGAAGCCACCGAGCAAATGAACCGCCTGCGGCGTCAGCCCAATGTGCCCCATCACTGGAATGCCAGCATCCACGCAGGCGCGTACCGCTGATCGCATCCGAACGCCGCCTTCCAGTTTCACCGCGTGTGCCCCGGCTTCCTTCATGAGCCGTCCCGCGTTCCGCACGGCTTGCCGTGGACTCACCTGATAGGTCAGGAAGGGCATATCCGCAACCACTAGCGCCCGGCGAACCCCACGCACAACGCAACGGGTGTGGTAGATCATTTCATCGAGTGTGACCGGGAGGGAGGTCGTCTGCCCCTGAACCACCATGCCGAGCGAATCGCCCACGAGTATGGCATCGACACCGGCCTCATCGGACAGCCGGGCCGAGGTGTAGTCGTAGGCAGTAATCACCGCGAGTTTTGTCCCCCGGCTCTTGGTGGCCTGGAACTCGGGAACGGTCGTCGGGCGAGAAGGAACCACAGCGCTCATTGAAAAACTCCTGAACCCAGCTTACCACCTGGAGAGAGGGGGGAAAGCCATGCCCTCTTCCGACAACGCGAAGTGGGTGTGGTTCTTCGAGGTCATTCTACAGTGTTGGATTCGCACGCGGTTTGCGGTATTAGAGTTAGAATGGTTGTGTGCCGAAAATGTTTTGTCTCCGGGAACCTCAACAATGGCCACCACGGAAGTTCTTCCTACCAGCGCAACAGACCCTACGACCGGCAAGGCGATTGTTCTCTACGATGGCAATTGCCAGCTTTGCCAGCGGTCTGTACGCCTCCTCAAGCGGCTCGACTGGTTGAAGAAACTCCATTGTCAGGATTGCCGGGATATCGAGAATCTGCCCAGGTGCGAAATTCCGCTGGACCCAGCGCGAATGCTGGAACAAATGCATGTCGTGACACCGGATCGGAAGCGATACTACGTTGGTTTCGCGGCGTTTCGGTGGATGGTCTGGCGAATGCCGCTTACCTGGGGCATCGCTCCATTGTTGTACCTCCCGGGTGCCCGGTGGCTTGGAAATAAGGTCTATCTGTGGGTGGCCCGCAATAGATATAACCTGGTGCCGTGCAAGGACGGAGTTTGTACCCTGCCGCACCGTGGCAGCAAGTAAAGATCCGGGAAAAATATCTGGTTTTCAAATTGCTCAAAGGATGCCGCATGCGCCGATATGTCGATCAACTTCGCGACGGGGACAACCTGGACGATGTCTATCTGGTCACCGACAAGCAACTCAGGGCGAATCGGAACGGAAACCTCTATCTGCTCCTGGAACTGCGGGACCGGACCGGCGGCATCTCTGCGCGCCTGTGGAACGCCGGGGAGCAGGCTGCACGAGGGTTCGACCCTGGCGATTTTCTGCATGTAACCGGCAAGGTGCAACTCTTCCAGGGTACGCTGCAAGTCATCCTGAATACCATCGAGCGAGTCGAACCGCAGAAGGTGGAACTCACTGACTTTTTGCCCCATACGGAGCAGAGCGTCCCGAAGCTCATGGACCGGCTTCGTGGCTACCTGCTGCGGCTGGGGAATCCGCATTTGCGAGCGCTGGCCGAATGTTTCCTGATGGATGAGTCATTCGTTGCCGGCTTCACAACGTGCCCCGCTGGAGTGAAACTGCACCACGCTTACGTTGGCGGACTCCTAGAACACGTCGTCTCAATGATGGATGCGGCCGACAAGTTATTGCCCCTCTACCCCGTGGTGGACCGCGACCTCGTTCTGATGGGCGTGTTCCTGCACGATGCGGGCAAAACCCGGGAACTGACCTACACCCGCGCGTTTGGCTACTCGGATGCGGGCCAACTGGTTGGCCACATTCCGCTTGCCGTGGAGATGTTGACGCAAGCCGCGGCAAAAGTTCCGGATTTGACTGGCGAACCGGTGCCGCGGGAGTTGATGCTCCGGCTCCAACACATGATCCTGAGCCACCACGGGGAACTCATTTACGGCAGCCCAAAAGTACCGATGACACCCGAGGCGATGCTCCTGCACCTGATCGACCTCCTCGATACGCGGATGCACATGGTCCTGCGGGAGTTGAAGGAAGACCGAAACAATCCTTCCGCGTGGACACCTTACAACGCCAACCTTGGCCGCCGGGTCTACAAGGGCGGCAGCCAGGGCGACCTCTATTCCGAGAGCGGCGGCAGCTACGACTAAGCGACACCGAATGAGAGTGGTTCTCATCAGCTCAAACCAATTGTCGCCGCCGGACGAGTGGCTGCGGTTTGCGGACATCGAGCCGTCATCCCTCAGCTATTGGGATGACGCGGCTCGCCGTTGGGTCGACTTCCCAGAGGCATAACCACCCTTATGGTCAACCGACCTGTTGAGCTACGGGCACGCGAGCGAACTGTTATGATCGTACCGCGTTGCACAGAGGCGACGTGTGGCAACCCCATGCAACACGTCTCATGCCCACACTCGGAAATCTCAAGTCGAAAGACCAAGGCAATCTGGTTTTTGACTTGGGACCAAAGACTTGCCGATCTCCCGGCGTGCCCTGGGGATCTTCCCTCCATCCCCTTGTTTTCGCACCCGGTAGAGGTAAAACATGCGAGAATAGTTCCATCCCCTGTGGAGGTTGCCATCGTGTCCCGTATACGTTTCGCTTTATCCACCGCCCTTATCATTACCATCGCCGCACTCGTTGGCGGTCAAGACCCCAAGCAGGAAGCCAAAAAGTTCGATCTGAAGTTGGAAAAAGACAAGAAGTTCTATCAGAAAATGTCCACCGAAGTTAGCCAGGTAATCAAGGTGATGGGTCAAGACCTGACCCAAAAACAGGATAGCACGTTCTTCTTCAAGTGGACGCCGATCAAACAAGAAGGAGACAAATGGGAACTAACGGATGAGATCGAGGGGCTCATCATGTCCATCGACATCTCCGGCAACAAGATCGGCTATAACTCCACTGAAGCCGATGGCGGCGCAACGGCCAGCAATCCAGGCCTGATGGATTTCTTCAAGAAGTTGATCGGGGCGAAGTTCACGGTTACTATGGACAAGAACTCCAAGGTCGAAAAAGTGGATGGCGTGAAAGAATTTCGGGATGGCATCGCGGGTGGTGCCAGCAACCCTCAGATGGAAGCACTCCTCAAGAGCATTATGACGGACGATGCGGTCAAGCAGATGTTCGATCCCACCTTCAGGCTGACGCCGGATTCACCCAAGAAACCAGGTGAAAAGTGGCAGAAAATCGATACCGTGAACCTCGGCCCGATTGGTTCCTATGTCGTCACTTATAACTTCACCTACGTTGGGCCGGAGAAGGATTTCGATAAGATCGAAGTGGAAACCAACCTCGTTTACACGGCCCCCAAAGCCGATCCCACGACAAGCGGGTTGTTGTTCCGCATCAAGGAGGGCAAATTAACCAGCCAGAACCCCAGCAAGGGCGTCATCCTCTACAACTCCAAATTACAGCGGATTGAGTCGGCCGACATCACGATCAAAATGACGGGTGAACTCACCGTGACCATCGGCATGGCCGATACGAAGGTCGAACTACTCCAAACCCAGACTACGAAGATAACCACCTCCGATACATCGTTGCTTCCAGCCAAGAAATGATCCGGGAAAGCTGGAGCAATCCGCAGAGTTCGTGACAGAAGACCGTACAAGACAGAAGAAGTATTTATCCGCAGATTTCGCTGAAGACGCAGATTATAAAACAGAATTCAGAATTTCTTTTGTTTTATAATCTGCGTCTTCAGCGAAATCTGCGGATAAATACTTCTTCCTAAATCTACGGGGTCTTGTCATGCGGATTGCCGTTCTTGGGGCCGCGGGGCAACTCGGTCGGGATCTTTGTTCGCGTCTCTCCGGGAACGTCATTCCACTCAGTCGCTTGGAGATCGATCTCACTCGTCCCGGCGACATCCCATCTTGCGTTGCTGCCCTCAATGTCGATGCGTTCATCAATTGCGCTGCATACAACTTCGTGGATGTTGCCGAGAGTGAACCCGAAGCGGCGTTCGCTGTGAACGCCTGGGGCGTTCGCACACTTGCCAGCGCTTGTCGAACGTCCGGGATCAAACTCATCCACTTCAGTACGGACTACGTCTTCGGTCTCGATCCCACCTCGAAGCCCCTCACGGAAGACGATCCACCCGGCCCCGTCGGCGTCTACGGCCTCAGCAAACTCGCTGGCGAATATCTCATCAGATCAATCTCCCCGGATGCACTGGTGATTCGCACTTGCGGCCTGTATGGAGTATGGGGCAGTGGAGGGAAAGGGGGGAACTTTGTTGAGACGATGTTGCGACTTGCGGAACAAGGCAAGCCCATCCCGGTGGTCGATGACCAACGCTGCACACCGAGCTACACTGTCGATGTTGCAGAGGCCACGGCAGCACTCATTCGTTCCGGAGCGAGCGGTTTGTTTCACGTCACAAACACGGGTTCGTGCACTTGGCATGAATTCGCTGCAGAGATTTTCAGGCAAGCCAAGCTGACGCCACAACTCAAGCGAATCACCTCCGAAGAGTTCAGACGACCCGCTCACCGCCCATCGTTCAGTGTCCTTTCGACCGCAAAGTGTACCGCGACGGTCCATTCCTCGCCCCGACCCTGGCCGGAAGCCTTGGCTGCATATCTGGTTGAACGCCAAACCAAGACCCACTGAGTTTGTAGCGAAACTTGTAGATTTCCGCGCGTTCCGACCTTTGAGGTCTTGACGGGGATCACTTTTTCAAGGAAACTATATCTATCTGAGACGCAGTCTCAATAAGCGCTGGCCCCGGTGCTGAGGTTGGCAATGCTGATGCCGCTGGACATGCTTGGCCCTGGTGAGTGGGCCGAGGTTGAAGAAGTCTCCGGACAGGCGGCATGGGTCGGCCGGTTGGCGGAACTCGGTATTCGCCAGGGGTGTCGCCTTCAAGTTGTCCAGCCCGGAACCCCGTGTTTGCTCAAGGTTGGCGGATGCAATTTGTGTCTGCGGTCTGGCGATGCCTCGCAGATCCTCGTGCGGCCAGTTGAGGGTACCTGAGGTTGCCGACCGATGCGTGCATTAAGCGAACTTCGCCCCGGTGCGCGGGCTGAGGTACTGGCAGTCACCGGGGAATCGGGCCTCGTGCAACGCCTCCATGAGTTTGGATTGTTTGAAGGCGAAGAAATCGAAGTTCTGGCGCTTGCACCGCTCGGTGACCCAATCGAGATTCGTCTGGGAAATACCCGCCTGAGCCTGCGGAAATCCGAAGCCGCTGGTGTCTCTGTTCGGCCTCTCTGAGTTCGGAAGCACTCCACACTTCCCATGATGCTTACCAAAACGCTAACTGTTGCCCTGGTCGGGAACCCGAATACGGGGAAATCGACCTTATTTAATGCTCTTTCGGGGCTCCGGCAACGCGTGGGTAATTTCCCGGGCGTCACGGTCGAGATGAAGAAGGGACAGTTCTCCGCCGAGGGCAAAACGGTCGATCTCATCGACCTACCGGGAACGTATAGCCTTGCTGCGCGGAGTCCGGATGAGATGGTGGCCGTCGATCTCCTGCTTGGCCGCCGACCCGAAGAACCGCGACCGGATGTTGTGCTTTCGATCGTGGATGCCACGAATCTCGACCGCCATCTCTATTTGATGAGCCAACTACTTGATCTTGGCGAACCCGTGGTCGTCGCAGTGAACATGATCGATGCGGCCGAGGCTCAGGGCATCAAGATCGATTGCACGAAGTTGAGCGAATGGCTCGGTGTGCCGGTCATCCCGATCCAGGCCAACAAGGGAGTTGGGCTCAGGGATCTGATGCGAGCAGTGTTTGCCGCAGCGGAGTCAGCACCATCGCTGCAAAAGCCAGCGTTTCCCGAGGCGTTCGAGAAGGAGATCGCCGCACTGCAGGCGGAACTCGGCAACGATGTGCCGGGGTTCCTCACCCGCCGGTTTCTCCTTGATGTCGGCGGTTACATCGAGCAATGGCTTCTGGGCAAACATGGCGACAAGCTGAGACAGAAACTCATCAGCGCCCGACAACGTCTCACGGAAGCCGGTTGTGCGGTTCCGGCTGTGGAAACCCGTACCCGGTTCGGCTGGGTGCGGTCAGCCGTAGCTGCAGCGGTTGTCAAACCGACCGTGCGGCCTGTGACCTGGACCGACAAGCTCGACAGGATATTGACGCACCGGCTCTGGGGGACGCTCATTTTCCTGGTCGTGATGTTCCTGATGTTTCAATCGATCTTCCTCTGGGCGAAACCGCTCATGGAAGCGATCGATGGGGTGCGGGAGAAGGCTGCCAAGGCTCTCGAATCCGCGATGGCCCCCGGACCTCTTCAGGGATTGGTGGTGGATGGCATCATCAAGGGTGTCGGCAGCGTGTTGGTGTTTCTGCCGCAGATCATGATCCTGTTCGGGTTCATCGCCATTCTCGAAGACTGCGGCTACATGGCCCGCGCCGCATTCTTGATGGATAGGATCATGAGCCGTTGCGGGCTCAGCGGGAAGTCGTT
>DASZJS010000574.1:0-4580 GCA_035947935.1 Gemmata sp.
CACGGACGATCAGCGCTTGCGGGACTCGATCGAACTCTTCCCCGCTTATGGCAGCATCGTCGATAAACTCGCGCCCGCTCGTGCCGGAATTGCCACCTTCGTTTCGTTCCCGCACGTCATCGCGGATGGCTCGATCACACCCGGCCAGCACGCCAGTTTCTTGGGCAAAGCACATAATCCACTGTTCGTGAACCAGGATCCCAACAAACCCGAGTTCACGCTCCCCGAACTCACCCTGCCCGAGAATCTTTCCGTCGAACGACTGGAGAATCGCCGCGACATCCTCAAGCTGATCGATGACCAGTCCGAATTGCTCGAAACCTCACTTGTCGCTCAGGGGCTGGATGAGAGCTATCAGAAGGCCGTCGCGATGCTCACCAGCCCGCGCTTCAAACAAGCCTTCGATCTCAGCAAGGAAGACAAGAAAACCCGCGACCGCTACGGCCGAACGACCTACGGGCAGTCGTGCCTGCTGGCCCGGCGAGCGGTTGAGGCAGGGGCCAAGTTCGTGAACGTCTACTTTTCACGCTCGATTGGCGGAAAGGGACAGGGCTGGGATTACCACGGGTTTAACAAGGAAAGTGTCACGGGCCGGCTCGATGAATTGCTGCCGATGACCGACCAGACTCTCCCCGCGCTGTTGACCGATCTGGAGGAACGGGGTCTATTCGATGACGTGATGGTCGTGTGGGTTGGTGAGTTTGGCCGCACGCCACGGATCAACACGACGAATGGCGGTCGCGATCACTGGCCGCAGTGCTACTGCGCGGTTGTGGCGGGTGGAGGAGCGAAGAAGGGATATGTGTACGGAGCCAGCGACAAGCTTGGAGCCTATCCCACAACTGGTCTGGCCCGCCCGGAAGACCTGGCTGCAACCATGTTCGAGGCGCTTGGCATCGATCCCGAAACCGAAATCACCGACAAGCTGAACCGCCCTCTGCCAATCGCGCGCGGGAAGGCAATAAGAGAAGTGTTCGCATAAAGGCAATGCTCATCTGACGCGGTAGTACCCACCCGAACAATAGTTCCACTGGGAACCTCTGACGAATGGCCGCGGCCACTGCGAGCTATTCCATTTTTCGGTGATGCCGCTGAGAACCCGGCGGCCATTACTCAGGTGGAGGGGTAACGAGGGTCTTGAGAACCGGACATGACGAAATACGATGCTACCCTGAGACGGGCCAGTTGGCTGGCCCTTGTGCCGCAGTCGTTCGATACCGACAGGCAACTGCTCCAACAGTTTGCAGTCGATGGCACACAGGACGCTTTCGCCGTCCTGGTCCGACGGCACGCGGGCATGGTGTTCAGCGTTTGCCGGAGGACGCTTCCGACCGTCCAGGACGCTGAGGACGCCTGCCAGGCGACATTCCTGATCCTGGCGCGAAGGGCCGCCGACCGGTGGCAGGAGTCCGTGTCCAACTGGCTTTTCACCACTGCGAGGCGGGTCGCTCGCGACGCCCGGCGTGCCTCGGAACGGCGAGAGCGGCGTGAGCGGCGAGCGGCTGTCCCGGAAGCGGTTCAGTCGATCGACCAACTCACCGCCCGGGAAATGCTCACGGCTGTGGATGAGGAGTTGGACCGGCTACCGCCACTCTACCGCGAGCCGCTCGTACTGCACTACCTGGAAGAACTGGCCCGGGACGAGATCGCCGCGAGGCTCGGCGTGCCGACAGGGACCGTCAAGATTCGGCTCGAGCGCGGCCGGAAGCAACTGCATGCCGCGCTCACCAAGCGCGGCATCAAGCTGGGTGTCGGCTTCCTGACCCTGGCAATCACCTCCCCGGCTGGGGCGTCACCACCGCGAATGGTCGAGTCAATTCTGGCCGCGGTGTCGGGACGTCCCCCTGCTGCCGTTGTCGCACTTGCGAGAGGAGTCGCCGTGAACGGATCAGTCATGAAGACAATGTTGGGGATGGTCGTCATCGCCGCGATCGCAACCGTGACGATTGCGTTCGGGACAGCGTTATTCGCGGCACGTCCCGATCCGGCTTTATCACCGCTGCCGACACAGCCAACGGGCACTGTCACCGCGAGTGATCCGCAAGCTCCGCAAGCCGGGATGGATGCTCATGGCGATCCCCTCCCAGCCGGTGCCCTGCTTCGGATTGGTACCACGCGCATGAATGACGGCGGGGCAGCGAGCCATGCCGCCCTGTCGCCTGATGGCAAAGTTCTCGCCACAGCCTCCGAGGCCGGCGTCACGCTGTTCGACCTGGCCACTGGCCGCCGACTTCTTTGGATCGCCGACTCAGGCGTGCCCAACGGATATACCCAGAACGGCTCCGTGTTCACCTTCGCACCCGATGGCAAGAAGCTCTTCATCCTATCTGCCCCTGGAGCACCGACGATCGTGTCCATCGGCTCAATCACTGCATACGACCTGGCCACCGGCAATAAACTGGTCTCCTTCAAGCCGCCACCTAAAGCCCCTGGGCAGAACCAGCAACCGGACATGGGTTATGTACGTCTGTGGTTTCCGGCTGGAACCAAGCATCTCGTCGCCGTCCGCGAGGGGATGACCATCCTGCTAGACCCGGACACGGGGAAGGAGATCAAAACCCTGGCGTTCGAGACTGAAACTGTGCAAGCCACCCCAGACGGTCTTCGCCTGTTTGCGATCCCGGAGAAGGGTCTGACAGTGGTGGTGCACGATGGGGATGGCAAGGTACTGCGGACCCTCGAACACACAGCCCTCCCCTTAATCCTTGGTTTCGACCCCGCCGGCGTCACAGTGGCTGCAGCGACCGGTCCCGAGTCCAAAGTTCGGGTCTGGGAGTTGGCGACCGGTAAGGTTCTCGTTGATGTCACTGTCACCGAAAAAAATACAGACAAGAATTTCCCCATCACTGCGCTGACGATTTCACCGGATCGCAAGACCGTCCTGGCGGGTACCCCAAAAGGGAGGATTTACCGATTCGACATCGCCAGCGGAAAAGAACTTCCCCCACTCCGGGGCCACGTCAACTTCGTCACCGGCCTGTTCTTCACCGATGGTGGCAAGACCCTGGTATCATCCAGTTGGGACCAACGTGTGATCCGTTGGGATCTTGCCACAGGTAAACCCCTCCCCGATTCGGGCGGGTATGCGGGCCACTTGGGTCTCGACCGCTCGCCTGACGGCAAGCTTATTGCTGCGGTCGACGACACTGGGCTTGTGGAATTGCTCGATGGGGTGACTGGCCGGCGAATCCGGCTACTCCAGGCAGCGGGCAAGTCGGCTTCCGCCCGGGTTGTATTTGGACCGGACGGCAGAAGCCTGGCGACCGTCCACAATGACGCCAAGATCAGGATCTGGGAATCTGCTACGGGCCAACTTGTTCGCGAGATCGCGATTGTTGACGCACTAAAGGGGCCGAAGGACCAAAGTATCTGGTACCAGGGACTGGCGTTCGCTCCAGATGGCCATACGCTGGTGGCCTCGAGATACGAGATCGGGATCTATGCCTTTGACACCGGAACGGGGAAACAGCTCTGGAGTGACCCAACCGGGTCGGGAAGCCTCGCGTTCCTCCCCGATGGTCGGTCGACCGTGGTCGGCGAGTGGGCCTCTCAACTCCGCTTCCGGGATGCAGCAAGTGGCAAGAAAGGGGCATCGATACCGTGCGGTCACTTCCTCGTGGACGATGTCGCTGCCTCCCCGGATGGGAAGTTGCTGGCCACCGGCCATCACGATGGGTTCGTCTGCCTCCGGGATCCAGTTACGGGCGCAATCCAAAAGGAGTGGCAAGCGCACAAGCAAAATGAGGTCACTTGGGGGGTGTCGTTCAGCCCCGGTGGGATCTGGTTGGCATCCGCCGGCGACCGGTCCGTGGCACTCTGGGACGTGGCCACCGGAACCCTTCTTCATCGATTCGAGGGGCACGTCAGCCGAGCGCACTCCGCCCGGTTCGCCCTGGATAGCCGAACCCTACTGTCGTCTTCATTGGATCTGACCGGTTACGTTTGGGACTTACAACCGAAGCTCGGGCCGGCGGACACCCGGACGACAGCGCAGTTGTGGGATGATCTGGCTGGTGAACCCCAGGCTGCATTCCGCGCGGTGTGGTTGGCCGCGGCTGACCCGAAGGCTCCTGCAGTCTTCGGGGAGAAGATACCGTCACCTGTGAAGCTCGACGCCGAGCGATTCAAGAAGCTGGTCGAGGAACTGGCGAGTTCCGACTTCAAAACCCGGGAAGCCGCCGAGAAGGAGATTTCAGGCTTCGGCCCTTCCGCGCTGGGGCTTGCCAAGAAAGCCAGTGAGGGGGCGGACTCACAGGAAGCAAAGGTCCGACTGGACCGGCTGATCCGTAGCTGGTCCGGGGGAGCCTTCACACCGGAGAATTGGCGGCGAAGGCGGGCGGTAGTGGCGATGGAACTGGCCGGAACGGCAGCATCACGGGAGTTGCTCAAGCGGTGGGCAGCCGATACTCCTGGAACAGTGCTGTCGGACTCTGCGTTGGCAGCGCTCGCCCGACTGGAGCAGCTCGACAAATCGAATCCACGCTAGATGCATTGTTTGGCTGGGGCCTGAGCATCACCGCAATTCCTTGCGAACTACGAGCTTCAGACCTGACCACACGTCGTTGACAGCGCAGACCTTG
>DASZJS010000575.1:0-4313 GCA_035947935.1 Gemmata sp.
TGCTTCACGAACGTGTACCCGGTTATCCAATTGCGCTTGCATGCGGTTTTGAACAATCTGCAAGCGGACCTTATCGAGGACGTCCCGTTGCGCATTGAGCCCTTTGAGGAGTTGATTGATCTCGATGTGGTCCACGGCCGAACCAAGGCGAGTCTTCGTACTAATGTCCCGATCCTGCCTGTATTTGTCTCGGGTTTCTTTCGCGACGGCAATCCGATGCTCCAGTTCATTCACTTTTTGCTGGAGCAGGCTGATCGCACTGGATTTGATCGCCGCCATGATATCTTCTTTGATCGCTTGCTTCTTACCTTTGATCTCCTCTTCCTTCTTCTTGAGATCTTCAAGGTGACCCAAAACGACTGGCGATGTCTTTGGGTCAACTGCGTTCTCTCTTGCGCTGTCGTACAACTTCTGGTATGAATCCCTCTCCAACACCAACCTGACGATCCGGGCATCGTTATTGATAGCCCGAATGACTTCGCCCTCGGGAATAACAGGTTGCTGGGTATTGGGTATTTGAGCGGCACTCAGAATGCTGCTTCGCCAGTGGTCCAACTCGTCTTTGGCAAAGATCTTGCCGAGTTCCTCCACAAAGAACCGACGAACTTTGTACTCTCGATCTTTCAATGTCTTGAGTTTCTCCAGCACGTTGCCGGGAACTCCGGATGCTCGTAATTCTTCCAACGATTTGTCGGAGAGTTTGAACCATCCGAGTTGTTCCTCGCTGATTTTCAACTCCGATTCGAATTGCGTGATCTCGTCGTTCTTGTTGGTAATCTTCTGATCGAGATCGAGTATCCGTTGAAGGAGCAAGTCCCCCGAGTTCGTTGAGCCTTCGCCTCCCTTTTCGCCCGAGCCGCGGGCAAGCAATTTGAGATGCCTTTCCTGGCCCTCAATTTCCTGACTAAGTTCTTCCTGAAGTTTTTCGAGTTTCTTCGTTTGTTCTGCCCGGTCCCGGCGCTCGGTCGCGGTGGCATCGTCCACGTATCGCTTCATCAGAGCATCGACGATCGTCTTCATCTCGTCGATGTTGTTGCCCTTCATGGTAACTGCGAGGATCGATGGAGCCGCGGCAGTCGCACTGATGTTCTCTTCAAGCAAGCGAACCGGATCTTCCGCGCTCTTGATCGTCTCGAGGCTTGAAACTGCCGGGTCATTGACAGTTCGATTGAGCAAATCGCGGGTTTTGAGGATGAAGATCTGGTTTTTCCGGTAGGTTTCGTAGTCTTCGGCATTCTTGCTGGTGAGTTCAAAACTCTTATCCCGCAGGTCGATGAGCCCTCGCGCTTCGTGCTTGCCACCAGGGAGGGCCAGCCACAACCCAGTGGCAACCCCTAGAGCAACTAACAGGCCAACAAAGGTTCCAAGAACCCATCGACGCTTGAAGGCATTTAACAGGCTAGCGGGAGTCGGGACGGACTTGGCAGCGGGAGCAGGTGGGATCGGTTGCCCCGCGTAACTGAGAGGAGCGGGACCGCCGATCACAGAAACCCCGTGCGGTGGCGTTTGGTAGGGTGAATGAGAATTCTGAGACAGATCACCGGCAGTTGGACGGGGCATCAACGGTTCTCCCGGCTTGGGCTAGGTTGCAGGCGGGCAAGTCGGGAACAACTCCCGTAGCCAGGATCAGAGAGATTCGTGTCCGAACGAAACCGAATTAGCGGAGCAGTTTGGGGGTTGGTGTCTTCACGCCACAAAAACGAGCAACAAAACACCAATAACTGTCCGGCTCCGACCGCGGAGACTTCGGTGTCGGCAGAATCTTCTGACCCAATGTTAGCACACGGCATGCCGGTCGGAAGGCATCCGAACCGGACGGATCTGTCCTCGCAGTAACATATTTACTTGTAGCATCTTCGGTTGCCAATCCTATCTTCCAGCCGCAGGGCAATTTATCGCTGGTTTCAGGTTGTGTGCTGGGTGTTACGGACTGGCGTTTCAGAAAGCTTACATTCGTAAATCACACGGTACGGGTTCTACTCCCTGAACAGTGTAATCATTTCAACCCAGGACCGAAAAGGCCACAAGTCAAGAGAGTGGGTGAGATTTCGCCCTTCGGGAAGTTTCGGGAAGACAGGAAAGTTTTTGTTGAATCGGGAATCCGGGGGACGCCGATTTACTTGGTTAGAACGGGTGGACCGGGAAAGCCACATAGGCCGCGACCATCCGCGCGCTGTGTACGTTACCAAGAAGAAGAGGAGAGAAGCTATGGTTCGCCAAGGCTTCTGGTTGCATTGGGTTGGTTGCAGCGTTTGGATGGGACTGGCCGCAGCAGTTTGTGGATGTCATTGCATCCAGGATCTTAAATCCGAGCACGATTGTTGTAGGCCGCCAGATTTCAATTGCTGCAAGATTCCCGATACGCCCGTCCCGAAGGAACAAAACAAGGTCAGCCTCCCACCTTATGTTGTCGAGACGCCCGATATTCTCCAGATCGAGGCGATCCGGGTCATCCCACTTCCTCCGTATCGCCTGGAACCCCTAGACGTCCTCTACCTGTCTTCCAGCAACGAATATGAGACGTTTCCTTTGACTGGACTTTATCCGATCGATCCGGATGGAACCATCAACCTCGGGCCGAAATACGGAGGAACAGTACGGGTAATTGGCCTCTCGACTGAAGAGGCTCAAAAGGTGATTGAGAATAAATTGCGCCAGATCGTGAAGAAAGTGGAGATTAATGTATCGCTGGCACAATCCCGGGGTGTTCAGCAGATCACGGGTCAGCACATCGTTCGCCCTGACGGGACTGTCAATCTTGGGACCTATGGGAGCGTTTATGTTGCCGGCTTGAGTCTGGCTCAGGCGAAACAGGCCATTGAGGCTCATCTGGCGCATTACCTGTATCGACCCGAGGTGAGCGTCGATGTCTACGCCTACAACAGCAAATTCTACTACGTCATCACCGATTTTGCCGGGGCTGGAGAACAGGTTGCCCGACTTCCGCATACCGGGAACGAAACGGTGCTGGATGCCATATCTCTTATCGGTGGTCTTTCGGCTGTCTCAAGTAGAAAGATCTGGGTGGCTCGCCCGGCACCGACTGAGTGTGGGCACGATCAGATCCTGCCTGTCGATTGGTGCGGGATCACCCGTCGCGGCGAAGTGAAGACCAACTACCAGGTCATGCCGTTCGATCGGCTGTACATCCTGTCCGCACCGTTGAGCAAGGTCGACACTTATACGGCTCGGGTTCTCTCGCCGATCAATCGCCTGTTTAATACGACCCTGCTTGGGACAGAAACGGTCCAAAGCTTCAGGCAAAACGGAAACGGTTCCGGACTGCTCCTGCCAATCGGTGGTGCGCCTTAACGGTTAGTACGATTGCAACCAGCGTGCGGCCATCGCCGCTGGTTTGGATCGCGTGGGGCGGCGAGTCCCCTGGTCACTCGGGGTTCTCGCCGTCGATTCATTTTCCAGCGACATAACAGGATGGGTCGGTGCTAGACTGGTGATTGTGGGCAAACTGAACCGCAAGTTGATGGACTCTGCCAGAGGTTTCCGGGGTTTTGTCGCCCCGGGGTGACGTAAGGGATGAACCTCTCATCGCTTTCCACTTCAAACCTTGTCCGCGAGGAGCCGACCCATGACCATCCGAACACCGGCGATCGTTGCGGTGCTGACATTGCTTGGGCTTGCTACGAACAACCGAGTCTCAGCCCAGCCTATGGTGCCGAATCGTCCGCCATCCAATGCCTTTGGGAACCTCTTCTTCCCTGGCGGCACTGTGGTTCCAAATGCGGGAACGAACATAAATGGGCTGCCCCGACTCGGTGCGAACGGTGGATTCGGGCCAAACACCGCACTGGCCCCTGGGTTTGGAAGCCAGAACGCCTACGGCCCGTTTGCACCCTACATCCTGAGCATGCAACCCGTCGTCTTTAATAACCGCGGGCACTGGTATTCCAACTACTACGGACACTGGTATCCGAACGGCTTGACTAATGGGACGGGCGTTCTCTCGAATGGCGGAACGGCCGGTGGCATGCGACTCGGTGGAGGCAGCGGTCTGGTTGGTGCCTCAACATTCGGTGTGGGTTCTGCTCCCGTAGGCGGAATGGGTATGCCGGGCGTTGGACTGCCGGGTGCTATGCCCGGTGTTGCGCCTGGTGGTATGGGTTTGCCGGGTATCATGCTACCGGGCGCTGGAGCAATGCCAGGGATCAACCGTTGATGTCTTTTCCGCGGAAGTTGGTCCCGGAGTTGAGGAAGTCAAAGCAAGAACAAGCCCGTCGGACTGCACATGATTAGCACTTGGACCCAAACGTACTTTGACCGTTCACCAACCTTTGTTGGCTGAACGGTTCTTTTGC
>DASZJS010000576.1:0-17612 GCA_035947935.1 Gemmata sp.
ATTGGAGCCGAAACGATCGTCTCGCAGGAGGACATGGGCGGCGTGTTCCGCAGGGGTCTGCCGGCGAACGCCGAGGCCAACTACCAGGACATGCAGAAGAAGTTGCGCGGGCGGATGGAGAAGGAGTTCCGGCCGGAGTTCCTCAATCGGCTCGACGACATCATCGTGTTCCGCTCGCTGACCAAGGACGATCTCAAGGCGATTGTGAACATGGAACTGGCGAAGGTGTCCAAGCGGCTGACCGAGAAGGGGTTGAAGCTCGTGATGACGGAAGAGGCCAAGGACTTCCTGATCGAGAAGGGGTCAAGCCTGGAGTTCGGAGCCCGGCCACTGCGTCGAGCGATCGAGCAGCACCTGGAAGACATGCTCGCTGAGGAGCTGTTAAAGGGGACATTCCAGGGGGCCGACTCAATCACCGTGAAGATCACGGAAGAAAGCGGTGAGAAGAAACTCAGTTTTGAGACCGCGAAGACTGCGACTGAGAGTTCTGCTCCAGCTATTGTCGCCGGTCAGCCTTGAGAGATTTCACCTGTCGTTAGACGTATCATTGCTTGAATTTCTTAAACCCGGAAGGCCACCCATTGAAATGGGTGGCCTTCTTCTGTTATGACGGTTTCATGTCAACACTCGCTGCTCCCTTGCCTTCACCGATCCACTATCCCGATTCGGATGGTCGCCCGATGGCCGACAATACCACCCAGTTCCGCTGGATCATGACGATCCAGGGGAACCTGGATCTATTGTTTCACTCACGCCAGGATGTGTTCGTGGCCGGGGACAACCTGTGGTATCCCGTGCAGGGCGATCCGACGATCTGCGTGGCACCAGACGTATACGTGGCGTTCGGGCGACCGAAAGGTGATCGAGGCAGTTACAAACAGTGGGAGGAGAACGATACCCCACTGGCAGTTGTGTTCGAGATCCAATCCCCAAGCAACACGTTCCGCGAATTGCTCGATAAATTCGAATTCTACCAGCAGCATGGAGTGCGAGAATACTACATCATCGACCCGGAACCACCGCGGCCGGTGATCGAGATCTGGGTGCGCGAACAAAATCGTCTCCGACCCCGCGATCCATCTTCCGGATGGGTCAGTCCGCTGCTGGGGGTCCGATTCGTCACCACTCCAACAGCCATTGAACTCTACTACCCTGATTTGAAGCCGTTTCTGTCGTTTGTTGAACTTGGCGAACTCCAGAAACGGACTGCACACGCTCTGGAAACCGAGCGACAGCGAGCCGAGACAGAACGGCAACGAGCCGAGACAGAACGGCAACGAGCGGCGAAGTTAGCGGCCCGACTCCGGGAACTCGACATCGATCCCGATGCCGTCTGAGGGCAGGCCATGTACGAGCGATTCGCTGACCGCGCCCTCAAGGCTATGCAACTGGCCAACAAGGAGGCACAGCGGTTCAACCACGAGTACATCGGCACCGAACACATCTTGCTCGGTTTGGTGCAACAAGGTGCGGGTGTCGCAGCCAACGTCCTCAAGAATCTGGGTATCGAACTTCGCAAGATTCGCGAAGAATTGGACAAGATTCTTCAACCCAACTCAATGAAGGTAGAATCATCAGGCTGCCTCCCACACACTCCCAAGGCCAAGAAAGTCATCGACTACTCAGTCGAGGAAGCTCGGAACCTCAACCACAACTACGTTGGCACCGAACACTTGCTCCTCGGTTTGCTCCGGGAGCAGGAGGGTGTTGCGGCCCAGATTCTGATGAACCTGGGGATCAAAATCGACGGGGTTCGTGAGGAAATTCGGAATCTGTGGGGGCGATCAACAGAACACAAGATTCCAAAAGCATTGCAGCCGGGAAGTGTTGAAACCTACACAGTCTCAGATTTGACACCGACAGATGTTTCTGATTCACCAGAACCACTCCCCGATGAGCAAATCGAGGGGTCCGATGAGCAAATCGAGTTGATCCGCGAACGAATCCGACACCTGAAATCACAGAAAGACGTGTTCGTGGCTGCTCAGGACTTCGTGCAAGCCGGCCGCTGTTGGGATGAGGCGATTGCACTCAAAAGCCTACTCAAGTTGTATCACGGGTTCTGGAGTTCGCGTTGAACTAATTTCGTAGGATCAGCGCTATTTCACCCGATACACGATATACGCCGGGTCCGAATGCACTTCTTCCAGATACGAGGCCGCGATTGGTTGGCTGGCCGGGGCGACGACATGCGTGATCCACTCACTCTTTACATCGAACTCGACGACTGATCGCGACCAGTTGCCCCCATACCATTCCTCGCATTGCCGCACCCGTTGCAGCCAGGTCATCACCTCGACATCGGCATACGGGACAGACTTGAAATCCACATAGAGCGGCGTTCCGGTGTGGAGTCGGAATCGTTGCAGATCGACCGGGATCAGGTTTGATCCCGGTTTTGGCCTTGGCGGTGGAGTAAAGCTTGTCGAGATCGACCCGTGCCCATTGCCAACCGCCGGAACCCGAACCGGAAGCAGATACATATCGCCCGGGCCAGCGTGAGTGCGAACGTATTCGTAGAGCTGTTGTTCATCGTCCCCACTGCGATACCCCAGCCGCTCCACCATCACCCAGACCCCGGCACCAGCAAGCGCCAGCACAACGGCACTGGCCACCCACTCCACCCATCGCGAAGGCGGTAACAGCGCCACTGCCTTCGCCACGATGACCGCGCTAGCCACCGGCACCAGTAATGCTGAAATTCGCCAGGGAAACATCAGCGCAAGAGTGGGATTATCCGTTGCGTACTGAATGAACGTCAGCACCACCCCAACGCCAGCAGCCACAGCCAGCACCACAAACAGCGGCGATCGCCGCAGCAATACTAGCCCAATGGCAGCCCACGCAAGTTGTACCCCGGCAACAACATCGAACCACCGGTCAATCTCGCAATGGTGCGGAATGCGAATCTCGGCCAGGATGTGTTGCGACTGCTCGAAAACATCCGGGTTGGTCGGCCCGAATGTGAAAAGGATATACACGCACACAGGAACTACGATCGCGCTAGCTGCGAGGAGCATCCGGAAGGCGGTCGGTCCGCTATGTGGGCTTGCTCGGAGTGTTTCGACCATGAACCCAAGAACCAGCAATCCTGCCGGGAGCAGATACGTCGAGTGAAACGCGCACGTCGATGCAGCCAGGAACGCTGCCAGGGTTGGTCTACCACTGGCAAACGCCGCAACGGCCGTCATCAGGAGAGCTCCGAACGCCGAGGGCTGCAAACCGGCACCAAGAAGATACTGCCCGGCAACACCTGCTTGTAGATTCCACGGGTAATCGACTCCGGTAAGCTGTACCGATGCAACGCGGAGAATCGCCGCGTGGGTTGCGATGAACCCGGCTGCAAACGCAACCCGGAAAGGCCGAGTATCGGGGAATTGGGGCGATGTCCCGACCAGCCACCGGACACTCAGGAAGTAACACATGAGGAGCAGGAAGTACGCAACTTGGAACGATATCTCGCCAAGTTTGCGATATCCAGCTGAAACGAGGGCTGTGAATACGGGGGTGGGATCGCGCGTTTGTGCCAGCAAGTCGCGGTTGAGGTGACCGAGTCCGCCCTGGGCAAGTCCGTGGAGGAAATACTGGTTCTGATTCGAGAAATACAGCGGCGATTGGGTGTAAGCGAGCGCAAACGCCACCGCCAGGAGGATCGCTTCAAGGAAACGGGGCAGGCGGTCTTGAGTCGTTGGGTCGGATATCACCGGGTCTGGACCAGTTGCGGATAACGGATTGGTGGTGAGTTGTCCTACGAGTCGGACGGAAAGAAAGTAGTGTTCGTTGGGTGTGAAGTATCGGAGCCCCCGCGGAAGTCTGGGGACGCCGTTCGGCTCAGTCCACTTTCTTTTTGACGTCTGTGAGGGTGATCACCTTGATGGTGTGGAGTGGGAACAGTTTCCAGCCGGCGTCAACCTCACCGACGAAGCCGATCAGCGTTCCCGTCTTCTTGTCCAACTCCTGAGTCAGCGGAACGATAATAATCCGCTCCGGGCCAGTCGTTGTTTCCACTTCCGCGGCTGCCATGTTCGTGTTTGTGTCGGTCGCTAATATCTCCAACCGCTTGACCGTTCCATTCAGCGGCAACAACGCCCCCTTCCGAACGGGAATACCATCCTCCAGGTGCTCGACTCCACCGGGAAACTGATACAGCACCTTGAGATTCCGGACGGTCAAGGTTGGGTCTTTTGCCGCGGGCTGTACGATCTGAATCGCCCAGGTTGTGCCCGTGAGCTTGGGTTCGGGCAACGCTTTAGCCCCAGAAAATGTCACAGTTTTCACGGCTTTTATCGTTGATTTGCCAAACACACCGCCGCCGAATAATGTTACCTTGCCATCGACAGATCCGTCGAACCCCAGGACGTTTAACCCCTTGTACTCAAGAGTTCCCGTCAACGATTCCTTGAGTCCTTTTACGCTCAGGTTGACAACCTTCTTGTCGTAATCGTACTTCACGGCTTCCAGATGCGAGACCTGGACCAAGGTGACGACGCCTTTTGTGAAGGTTGTCGAGTGCGTTTCTCGAACTTCCACGGCCAGCGGCCCCTTCTTCGCGTCTTCGGTGGTGCCGTTCGGATCGGCCAACCACGCCAGACGGCGTATTCCTGTGATAAACTTCACCCTGGTGAGTGTGACTTCCTTTCCTTCGACATCAACGACCACGGCCGATCCATCTGGAAGCGGATCGGCTCCCCGTGCCAATGCTCCAGCCAACCCAGTAGCCAACACCAGAATCAGGAAGCGCCAGCCGCATCGCATTGCTATCCTCCAGTTTGGTCTGTGGTGAATAGTCCGTGGTAAATAGTCGTAAAGTCTGATTTTCCTTCTTGATGTGGAGCAGTAAGCTCTTCCTAGCGCTACGATTGAGGTGCTCCGTTCTATTGACTATGGACAAGGACCAAGGACCAAGAAACCAAGGGCCAAGGATCAAAAACCAATGCGCTGGCCCAGGCAACCGGCACGTAAAAAGGTCGCTCGTCGGGGGGAATGGCCAATTAATGGTCTAGCGTAACAAGAGGCCGGGCAAGGAAAAAGTGTCAAGAGTATCAAGACGCCGCCTTGCAGGGTTGCCGCGGGCGCGACATAATCATGCCAGAGTTGGAGTGGTTCGGAATTCCGCTTCCAAGGCTCAAACTGATCGGGAGAAATCGAGCATATGGTTCGATTATCACCAACTGGGTTAAAGAGAAGAGCCTTGAAACCGACCGAGTATATGAGGGAACTGTCTTAAACCTGGAACTTGGAACCGAACTCAAGAGTGAAGACCACGAACAGTTCCAGGACCGCACACGATTTCCTCAGACTCCGCGACGGAAACAGGTCGAAACGTGGACGACATTTTTTTGCCCAGTGGCCGACTCCGTCCAGACCTGCTGGATGAAGCCACTACCCGTGTGCTGCGTGAAGCTCTCACTCACACACGTGCCACCAACTGGGATAGTGTCCGGACACCCCACCTATTCATGGGGCTGCTCGCAGCCCCTGATTCAGGTGTATTCAAGTGGGCTTCCAAACTCGGTGCGGATTTACCGGGACTACTCGACCAGTTTCGCGAACTTTTCCACCAGCAGAATGCCGAACCTGTCCCCCCACTCCTCCTCAACCGCGAATTCCTGTCCGATAATGTCATCCGGTTGCTGCGCGATGCCCAGGGGCGAGCCAGCGATTATGGCCGAAATCACGTCACACCGATGGATCTGCTGATCACCCTCTTCACCACTCCGAACAGCATCGTGGCCGAGTGTTTCGAGCGAATCGGGGTCACCGCCGCCAAATTGACCGAACTCGCCGTTCTCGCGGAACGAGATGCACCAACGAAATAGTGAAGAGTGAAAAGTTAAGAGTGAAGAGCGAAAATCAAAGTCATTCCGGTTTTCGCTCTTCACTCTTAACTTTTCACTCTTCACTGTTTCCCGAGGTTAGCGCCTCGCTGGCGGTCAATTAACAACCCCTAACATCCACCCGACAATCTCCACTTCCCTGCACATTTTCCCACCACCTCCCCAACTGTGAACTAGGCTTGCAACGGCCTGGAAAGTCTCGTGTGTGGACCGCTACGTCCCCGTCCGATTTGTGGTCCGGGAGCATCAAATCATGCGACTCGCACGTCCGAATTGTCCTTCGCACCGCGGCGGTACTGTGCTGCCGATCCTCGCGTTAGGCCTTACAGGTTTGTTCGCGTTTACCGCTCTGGCAGTGGATTTGGGAATGCTGGCAGTTTCCCGAACCGAGTGCCAGAACGCGGCCGATGCGGCTGCACTCATCGGATGTCGGACACTGAATAACAACAGCACAAACACGAACAGCAACCTCGCGGCTGCCGTGGCAAAAGCGAAAGCCGTGGCGACATCCAACACCGACATGGGTGCAAACTACACCTCGGTTGCGGAAATTGATGCCGGGCAATACCTCTACAACCCCGCGGCCAACCCTCCTTCGTTTTCTGTTTCCAGTTGGACGAACGTAACGAACAGCCAGACAGCCACCCCACCGAGCGGTTCGTGGACGGGGATGCAAGTGACTATGAGCTACACCCAGCCCATGTATTTTCTAACGGTGTTTGGAGTTACCAGTATGCCGACCGGGGCCGTGGCGGCTGCAGTCTACCGACCCCGCGACACGGCGTTCGTTCTCGACATGACGGGATCGATGGCCTACGCCAGCCAGTTCAATTTCAACAACAAATCGAATAACCCGGACACCCTCGTGCCCCGGTTCGGCCACTACTACAGTACCCGCACAAACAGCATTCAATCGACGAACCAAACGTTTGCTACC
This sequence comes from Gemmata sp., assembly GCA_035947935.1. Lineage (GTDB taxonomy): Bacteria > Planctomycetota > Planctomycetia > Gemmatales > Gemmataceae > Gemmata. The sequence continues at coordinate 6,775 of DASZJS010000576.1, forward strand.
GGGGAAGCCGCTTCGCAGAACAACTACTGCATCTACACTCCAGACGGCCCTCCTATTACCCGGGACTTCGTCTACGACCCAACGAACATTGCGACCCCCTCAACCTCGGCATACCCGATTACCAGTAACACGAGCAGCCTCAAGAACGCATTCCACCGTTGGAGCCCTCCCGAATCCGGGGCGGATACGATAGCCTACGAGGGACCGGTCTACAACTTCACTGGCTACAATGCATTCGACACGACCAACACCTCGGGACCAACTCCAGCGCCCGATAGCTTCATCGACCAGTTCGATTCGGGGTCCATCACTTACGTCGGGGACCGATACCCTCGCCAGGATGGAAAGATCTGGACAACCCCGACGAGTACCACGGTCAACGCAAACGGATATCCGTACCCATTGACCAATCCCGCGTCGGGCGGTGGAAGTTGGGATCCAACCACCAGCACCGGGGCCGCGTTGAACGATCACAGTTACCTTGGGATGAATAGTGTACCCAGTATGCCGGGCGGGAGCGGAGGTAACCCTGCCTCATATAGTTCCACCGGAGGTACCAACTGGAGCAACTTTCGCGATCCGGCCTGGGAAGCTTACGGCTATGACCTGATTATGGGGCCTTCCCCGACTGCCTCACCGGGGGATGCATACCCCTCCTTTGTTGGGACGGGGACATATCCGACCTACCGCGCGCTCAGGGACCATAATAACGGGAACACAAGCGGTTCCCCAATTAATCCTTCGTTGGTCACAACGTCGGGCGCAACGAGCCTGCTCTTGGCAACTTTATCTAGCCCCACTTGGTCTGGGACGACTTTAACTGGTGGTACCTGGTCTGGTGCGAACGCGAACCGTTTCAAGGGCTACTCGATGGGGCCGGGATACTGGGGCAAGACGTTCTTCATGTGGCCGCCCGACCCACGGTTCAGTGCGAGTGCCAACCTCACCAGTCCAAACACGACTTACCCGGCGTTCGACACAAGCGGGAACCCCATGTGCGACTGGCGGCGACACTTCTTCCTGCAAACAGTGTCGGGAAACGGTGTAGCGTTCAACCCGCAAACGACCAACATCAACAACGTGTTGTTTAGCACGGGTTCCGGGCAAACGCTCTCCAACTCCACGGGGAACTACCAGATCAACTATCCGGCGGTTCTCAAGTGGATCAAGACTGGACCGCAGGTGTTGCCGCCGAATCTCCGTGCCGGGCGGATCGTGTATTACTCATCCATCCCGGACGATGTGAACACCGCGACCGTAAGCGGCCAGGCGCTGCTGGATAAGGTGTTCTGGCAGAAGTACATTAACTACGTCCTTGGGTATAGCTACACCAGTGCAAGCTACCTGTATGGGCAAGCCGATAGCTGGTCATCAGCCGCTGTCACCATCAACAGCACGAGTCCTTCCGCTGGCTCGAGCGCTTCAACGACAAAGGTACAGTATGCCACCTGGGGGGATACGGGCGCAATCGCACCCTACATGAACTATAACGACAGCCCACTGCGTCCCCGGTTGCACTTCTGGTTCGGTCCTTTGAGCATGGTCGATTTCATCAGTGGTATCCCCACCGGCGCGAACTGGAACCCGGGGACCTGTCACGAGGCCCAGTGCTGGCAGTTGAAAGTCGCGATGAACTCGGTGATAGCGGACGTTCAGAACAATCACCCCAACGACACTCTGGGCATGGTGATGTTCTCGGCCAACGCGTTCAACGGCCCCCGCGTCGGCCAGGGGCAGAACTATTCTGCTCTCCAGAATGCGTTGTTCTATCCATTCTCTTTGTTGTCATCGATCAACGGGGGGAATGTGACTACCGAGGAGTGCCCGTATACGGCTTCCTTCGGTAACGCGTTGCTGGGGAACGAAATCCCGAACGCCAACGGAAGCACCGATCCGAATACCGGTCTAACCTACGCCTTCAATTTGCTCTCCGGGTCCTCGCAACTCTCCAGCGCCAGCTACGGGACAGCCCGACGGGGTGCCAGCAAGATGGTGATCCTCGAAACCGATGGAGTGCCCAATACCTATCGTGGCACGACCGGTTCGGCGGGTATGATTCCCACCAAGTACGGCTACGATACCTATTTCCCGACCTCGAGTTGGAGCAGCGGGAATGTCGGGAACGGGGATACCACGGTCATGCAGAACGCGTACAACGTCGTTCAGCAGATCGTCCTGCCGACGGCCAGTGCCGGGCATAGCACTGGAAGTACGGCAAACAGTGGTTTGAGCCTTCCTAATGCCCCGGCCCTCGTGTACCCCATTGCCTTCGGAGATCTGTTCGACAGCAACCTCGCCCCGAACGCGACATTCCGCCCAACAGCCCTCCAGTTCCTTGCGAATGTCGCCTATTACGGGAATACGGGCACGTCGGGAGCCACTGCACCCCCGAGTGGGCAGATCATCATCGGCGATTATCCCACCCGGATCAGCGAGCTTCAGACCTGTTTCCAGAACATCTTCCAGAGCGGAGTTACCGTTGCTCTGATCGAGTGACGGAGGAAAGGATGAAGGATGAGAGATGAATAAAGCCCAAAACAGTTCGAGGTTTTGGTCTTTATTCATCTCTCATCCTTCATCCCTCATCCTTTCTTGGTGCTTTCTTGTTTCTTGCCAGACATGAGCTACACTTCTGCACGAAAACATTTTTCGGCTTGATCCAGAGTCCGATGTGGTCCTTGATCCAAGGACTATGGACCAATCACGATTCGCCCCAGGAGCTTCCTTGTGACAGCCGCCGCGGTGTTCGATCAGGTGGTCAAGACCTATCCGACGGGGCTTCTCGGTCGGGGAGAAGGTGTCCACGCTCTGCGTGGAGTGTCCCTGACCGTTCCGGTTGGTGGAGTTTTTGGGCTTCTTGGCCCCAACCGAGCCGGCAAAACAACCCTGATGAAACTTCTGCTTTCTCTGTCCGCCCCAACCGAAGGGACGATCACTCGGCTCGGTGAGTCTCTGAGCGACCGCAAGACGCTTGGGCGGATCGGCTACATGCACGAGAACCACGCGTTCCCGCGTTATCTGTCTGCTGCGGAACTCCTTGCGTTTTATGGCGGGCTGTCCGGAGTCGCTAGCGAAGCGTTGCCGGAGAAGGTCGAACAACTCCTCGGTCGGGTCGGGCTAGCTGACCGGCGTAGCGAACCGATTGCCCGCTTCAGCAAGGGAATGGTCCAGCGCCTGGGGCTTGCTCAGGCTCTGATCAACGACCCCGACTTACTCATTCTCGATGAGCCAACCGAGGGACTCGATCTGTTTGGGCGGCAATTGCTCCGGCAGGTGGTACGAGAGTTTAAAGCTGCCCACAAGACGGTGATTCTGGTCTCCCACGTCCTGCCCGAAGTCGAAGAGTTGTGCGATACACTCACGGTTCTGGTAGCCGGGCAAGTGGTCCACACCGGGGCAATGGCGGAACTGCTGCGGGATACGGGAACGGGTGGCAAACGGTCGCTCGAAACCGCCCTGAAACCACTCTACGAGAAAGGGGTGGCCGCATGAACTCGCTCCCGATCGCGATTCGTACGGTTCGGTGGATGGTGCGAGATACCTTTCGTCAATCGCTCGCTTCCAAGCTGTTCTGGGTGATGCTCGGGCTGACCACGCTCTGTTCCGTGTTCTGCCTCGGCATCTCAGTCAAGGGCGATGAAGAGCGCGAGCGCCACCCCTGGGAACTCCCCACTTACATGCCGAAATTCGAGGATAACGAGAAGGTGCGTAAGGAGGGCATTCGGGTCGTTAGCGGCGAAGTGTCGCTGGGGTTCGGGTTATTCAAGTTCGATGTGACCAAGAACCGGGCCGACTCGGTTCGACTCATTCAGTTGTGGATGGCGGGAATCCTCGCGGACACGGTTGGGGTGTTGCTCGCGCTGTTGTGGACGGCTGGCTTCCTGCCGACGTTTCTGGAACCGCACTCGGTCACCGTGCTACTGGCGAAACCATCGCCGCGGTGGTCGTTGCTGGCGGGCAAGTATCTGGGGGTGCTTTTGTTTGTTGCCCTACATGCGGTACTGTTCGTGGGTGGTACGTGGGCGGGAATCGGCGTGAGTACCGGTGTGTGGGATCCAACGTACTGGCTCGCGGTGCCGCTCCTGGTTATCAATTTTGCCGTGTTCTATGCCTTCAGCGCGTTCCTGGCGGTGTGTACCCGCAGTACCGTCGTGTGCGTCTTCGGGACGCTTTTGTTCTGGCTATTGTGCTGGGCGATGAACATGACCCACCATCACCTGGTTGGGTTTGAAGTGAAGGGAGTGACGCCCGCATCCTCGTTTCTGGTCGAAGCGGGATACTGGACCTTACCCAAGCCATTGGATATGAGTGGAGTGTTTTTCGATGCCATGCAAGCGGCGAACTACTCGACTCCGGTTCCCCAACTGTCGGCCGTGAAGGCCAAGGGATCGTTCTACCCCGAGTTGTCGGTGTGTGCCTCGTTGCTCTTCGCAGTTGCGGTACTTGCAATCGCTGCTTATGAGTTTCGGAAGACGGATTATTGAGGGGTTTTAGCAATTCTACCGGTAGTTCCGGGACGATTTCCCGTATCTGACGACTCCGGTAGTTGATCGCAGCGACACCACCGGTCGTCACCCAGTCATCCCGACCCCGGTGGGCTCGAAGCTATTCGGCTGTGACACTGCTGGGGTCGATCTCTATTCTCGTCACCATCACCGGCGGTATCGCTGCGCTCAACCACCGGCGAATTACTACGACCCTTCCAGCGTCGTGGGCTGCTGGAAGTGACTACCGACCCGCACACCTCGGTTCTCAGCACTTCCGAATGACGCCCGCGAGGACGCCAAGAATTTGCACATCCTGCCGACTTGGATCGACGACGATCGGTTCCATCGTGCTGTTCATCGGCTCCAGGCGGATCTCGTTCTTCTTCTTGTAATACTTCTTGAGCGTCATTGCCCTTTCGACCATAGCGACGACCTTGTCGCCGTTTTCGCACGTCGACCGTTTTCGGATCACGACGTAGTCGCCATCGGCAATCTGGCCCTCGACCATCGATTGGCCGCGAACTTTGATTATGAAGAGGTCATCGCCGCGGAAGAGGTCGCGAATTTCCAGGCGGTCATCCAGTTCGACTGCCTCGATTGCCTTGCCTGCCGCCACGACACCGAGGAGAGGAAGACTGAATCCACCAGCCGAGACACCCGGAATCGTGATTCCGCGAGCCTGAGCACGTTGTTTATTGACTTTCTTTTCGACCCGATGGATAAAGCCTTTCTTCTGAAGTGCCTTCAGGTGACACATCACGCCATTCGGGGAGGAGATTCGGAATGCTTCGCAGATATCACGAATCGCGGGTGGAAAGCCCTTCGTCTCGATGTGTTTCCGAATGAAGTTGTAGATCTTCTCTTGCTTGGTGGTGAGGGGAATTGTATCGGTCACAGGAACTCCGCAGGTTGAGGGTTGGTGGGGTTTCCACAAGATTCCAGTAGTGGCCAGTTGTTGTGGCTTGGCGGGGAATGTTGTGGGTATATGTGGTTGAATATTATTTGGAATGTAGGTTGTTGTCAGTTTTCCGGTCAGAATTCTTTGTTTTCGTTCCTTTTGGTTTTAGATGGGAAAACAAAATGACCAGGATATGGTCAGTTTGAACTTGGCATTTGGAGCCTAAAACCACTGAAAATCCCTGGTGAACCGACAAAACAACTACACCTGTCCATAGTGTATGAAAGTATAAGGTACACACGTATAGAAAAAAAGAGAGAAATTGCCAGAATTGGCTTCTTTCGGATACTATGCGGCTGAGACTCGCCACGTCACCTTAATCTCGCGGAGTACCCGTTTGGAACTGCCGCCGCCGTCTTGGTTTTCTGAATTGTTCCCGTTACTTCTGACTGGCCGCGATCTCCCTCCCGGCCGGATCACGGAAGTGATCCGGGACATGGTTGCCGGGCGTGTGGATGACACACGCGGGGCCGCGTTCTTAACGGCGCTGCGGATGAAAGGGGAAACTGCCGAGGAAATTGCTGCTGCGGCACTCGTCTTGCGGGAACAGATGATACGACTGGTTCCGATCTCCGCTCCCGTTCTCGATACCTGTGGGACCGGCGGCGATGACAGTGGGACTTTTAACATCAGCACCGCCGCTGCTCTGGTCGTTGCCGGGGCTGGCGTGCCGGTGGTGAAGCACGGAAATCGTGCGGTCTCCAGCAAATCTGGGAGTGCGGATGTTTTGCGGGAACTGGGAGTTCCGATCGAGGCTGGGCCGGAGTGGGCACAGAAGTGTCTCGAACGGGCGGGCTTTGCGTTCTGCTTCGCTCCCCAGTTCCACCGCGGTATGGCTCACGTTTCCCAACTCCGGAGAAAGCTCGGCGTCCGAACTGTGTTTAACCTGCTTGGCCCGTTGGCAAATCCCGCCAGTGCGCCTTACCAGCTTCTCGGCGTGGGGAAACCGGAACTCCTCGACCCGTTGGCCGGTGCGGTTGCCAACCTTGGCACGCGGCAATCGGTCCTCGTGTGCAGTTTCGATGGACTGGATGAGGTCAGCCTCGCGGCTCCAACAATGGTGCGAATTGTTCGTGGGAATGAGTACGAAACCCGTGAATGGAATCCGGAAGAATTCGGATTGGCCTCGGTATCCCTTAGGGCACTCAAGGCATCCGGGCCAGCCGACAGCGCAGCGATCATTCGCGGTATCCTCAATGGGGGCGACAGCCCCGCCCGGCGAATCATCCTGGCGAATGCCGCGGCTGCTTTGTGGACTGCCGAGGCGGTGAAGACACTCAGCGAGGGCGTCGAACGTGCCGATGCGGCCCTGAAAACCGGCAAGCCGCGGGCAGTGTTGGAGCAACTCCGAACCATCACATAACGCACATAAAACTTGCACCAAGGATGTAACACCATGCCGCGCAAGGTCATTATCGTTGCAGATCCAGGCATCGACACCGCCTTTGCGGTTGCGTTGGCTCTGAACGATCCCAATCTGGAAGTGGTTGGGCTTCTCCCAACAGCCGGCAACGTGAACGCCGAGCAGGCCACGGCAAACGTCCACACTTTGATCGATGTGATCGATCCGCCCAAATGGCCGCGACTCGCTGCGGCCTTGCCGGTTCGCTACGAATCCGATGGGCTTTCCCTTCACGGTCCCGGTGGACTCGGCGGCGTAACCTTCCCAAGTGCCACCCGACACACACTGCACCTGGCCGATAAGGTTCTCTGCGAACTCGCTCACGAATACCCCCGTCAGGTGACCGTGGTTAATCTCGGCCCCCTGACAACCCTCGCCGCGGCTCTCGATCGTGACCCGAGCCTCCCGGCCGTTCTCGACCAGACCGTCATCATTGGTGGATGCTGGCGTGAAGCCGGCAACGCTGGTCCTGCGGCCGAGTTTCATATTGCACTCGACCCGGACGCAGCCAAGCGCGTCTTTCATGCTGAACTCCATCCGTTGTTGATACCGCTCGATGTGACCCGCAAGCTGATCTTTTCCCCATCCGACCTGCTTGAGCTACCCAACCCGGATTCGCGAACCTGTCAGTTCCTCCGGAAGATCGTTCCCTTCGGAATTCGTGCCAGTTCCAACCTTTACGGGATCGAGGGCTTTCACCTCAAGGACGTACTCGGAACTGCTGCTGTTGCAATCCCGGCGGCGGTATCGAGTGAACCGCAGATTTTGGATGTGGAAACGAGAGGAGACCTCACCCGAGGAATGACTGTGATCGATGCCCGCCCCACTCCCGTTGGCACCCCCAACGCTCGCGTTGCGACCGGTGTTGCAGTTGCGGACGTTCGAGAGTACATCCTGAAGACACTCAAGAGCGCGACGTAAGCCCGCGCTCGCCCATTTCACGAGGTTTCTGTGCTTCATATCGCCATATGCTCTCTCACGTTGGGATATCCCGCTGTGATGGCGGCGAGCGACGAGCCGAGAATACCTCCGAACATTCTCCAGACTGGCGGCATCACACCCCCTGCTTCTCCCGGTGCCGGGAAAGAAGTCCTGAAAACCGATCCGGCCGAGGCCGAAGCTCTCGCCTCTATTCTGCGCGACCTTCTGAAGAAGAACCTGCCCGATCCGGTCTCCAAGTCGAACCATAACTGGGGACATCAGAAAGCGGTAACGGTCGAAGTGCATCACCGGGAAGGATTGCGGTTCTGGACCGAGTCGGTTCAAGAGATGCGAAACGATGGCACTTGGCGACGGACGGATATCCGCATTCCAGACCGGGATAAGATCGCTCTGGCGGTCACGGAACTCACTCACCCCGAAGAGGGGAAAATGCTGGCAACCGTGAGTGTGGTTGCGGAACGGGTCGACCTCCACTTCGAGCAACAGCTCTGGCGAAACGGACTGCGCCTCTACGCAGGCGAAACTCGTGGACATTGTAAGGGGGCTTTGATTTTGAAGGCGGAGGTCACAACCAGGACCGAGTTCAAAAAGGGATCGTTTTTCCCGGACATCTCCCTGAAACTCCAGGTGACAAGCGCGGAACTGTTCTACGAGAAACTGGTGGTCGATCACACGGCCGGGCTCGATGGCGAAGCTGCTCGGGCACTTGGGGATGTGACGATCGGGATCGTGAAAGCGGTCAAGCCGCACCTTGAGAAAGACCTTCTGGAGAAGGCCGATGCGGCGATTGTAAAAGCCGCTCGCACCAAGGAACTCACTGTTACTCTCGACAAATTGATGAAGCCAAAAGCGAAAGAACCAGCGAAAAAATGAGCTAGTGCTCTGTCACAGCTTAATTGTCGGATTGAGCTGATTGATATTGTGATATGTCCGTTTTTGGGTTAGAGGAGCGGCGTCCGCAAGCCATCCGGATGGTCCTCATGCGTTCTGCTCCTGCAATTGGGTTTCTGCTTCTAGTCGCCACAATACTGGCCGGGACCGGGTGCCAAACTGCTGTATCGGACCTCACCCCGACGCGAGCCGGAATCAACCCCGCCGACCTGATCGACCCGAATGCGTACGGCGATGGTCCGGCTTTGCCAATCATGCGCGACCTATTCCGGGTCGGTGAGCAGATCCGAACGGCCCGCAGGCCCGATATCCTCCCGGCAAAGAAGACGTGTCTGGTACTGTCCGGCGGTGGCGCGTATGGGGCATACCAGGCTGGCATCCTGTACGGCTGGTCGGAGGCTGGCACCCGGCCCTCTTTCGACTCAATCACGGGTGTGAGCACCGGAGCCCTGGTCGCAACCTTGGTTTTCCTCGGACCGGATTATGACTGCGAACTCAAGCGTGTGTACACGTCCGTCAAGACCAACGACATCTACATCCGCCGAAGCAGCATCCAGGCGCTTTTCTCCAATTCCCTGGCCGACAACGCCCCTCTAGCCCGTCAGATTAACACTCTATTGACCCCAGAGGCATTCGCGCGACTGGGGGCGGAGCACCGCAAGGACCGACGTCTGTATGTCGGAACAACCGACCTGGACGGTCGTCGGTCGGTCGTGTGGGACATCGGGGCGATCGCCGCGCACGGAACGCCGGAGGATCGCGAACTGGTCACCCGTGTGTTGCTCGCCTCCGCTGCCATCCCTGGGTTTTTCCCGCCGACCGAGATCCCAGTCGAGGTGGACGGACGGCGGCTGATCGAGCGGCATGTAGACGGCGGGGTGACCCAGGGGCTTTTTATCCGCCCACCGTACGTCCCGCCCGATTTGCGGCAACGACCACCAGCCGACTTCCTCTACGACTCCGACCTGTACGTAATCGTGGCCGGGAAGTTGTACGCCGACCCTGAGGACGTGAAACCGCGGGTACTTAAGATTGCCGAGTCGAGCATCTCGACCCTGCTATTCGCCGAAACCCGGGTGGAGTTAGTGAAGCTGTACATGGCCGGGATGCTTGCCGGTATGAACTACCGGCTGGCGGCCATCCCGTCGGAGTATAAAGCCCCGAAGTCAAGTACAGAGTTCGATCCAGCAATGATGACAGGGATGTTTGAAGAAGGTAGGCGACAGGTGCTGGCTGGTACTGCATGGCGGTCATCCCCCCCTGGAGTCGAGGACGGCGAACTCATGCCCCAGCGGGCGACCAACCGGTTAACTCGAACGCCACGGAGCCCGTCCCCGGAGTAGGACCAGCCGATCACTCCAAACGGGGGCATGTACGAAGAGCAGGCTCTTCCGAACCCTCCGCCCCTCATCGTCAAGTAACCCGTCCGTACTGCAGCTCTCTAGAATCCTTTCGTACAATAATAGCAATCCCATATCCCCCAGTTTATCCCTCCGCCAATTCCCCTTGTTCGCCAGCGACCCGCAGCGTATAGGATGCTGTTCTCACGGTTGCCCGGTTTACCCGGGTTCACTTCCCTCGGCAAGGATGCCGCCGTATGCCCCGCTTGTTCGCCTTACTCATGTTGCTTTGCTTCGTCCCATTGGCAATTGCAGACGATTTAACCGCGATTGAAAAGCAAATCGCGATTCAGAACGCGATGGCCCGTGCCCGCCAGTACCTCAAGGTGGAAATGCCTGTCGAGGCTGTTGATGTTCTGGAAACAGAGATTTCCAAAGCAGATGGGAACGCGGCGTTCCTTGCCCTGCTCAAGCAAGCGTATTTGTCCGAGATGGCCTTTCGCATGAAAGACCCCACCCCGAATGCCGATCGTCTCAATCAGCTACGTCGAAACCTCGATCTTCTTGTGGGAGGGAAGCCAGCAGCGGCGGCCCCAAGTCCCGCTCCAGTTTCACCGACCGTCGCTTCGGTTCTTCCAATCCCTGCTCCGGCTTTACCAACCCCCGCTCCGAGCATTCCCGAATCAACAGCAGTTCCAGCTTCACAAACCCCTGCTCCGAGCATTCCCCCGTTCCCATCACCCGGCTTTGAGAACCCGGTTCCTGATCCCAACACCGCCGTGGATGCCGCTGCAGCGTTCAAAAAAGGTGATTATGTA